>VSJD01000060.1 GCA_008636095.1 Kiritimatiellota bacterium
CGCGATCGGCGTTCCGGTGAAGGCGGTTTGCTGGGTAAAAGAGTTTGCGGGAACCGATCCTGAGGGGAAGCCTTGCCTGTATGCAACCATGGGGCAGAGCGGATCCAGATTTTTTGTCCTGCGCATCGATATCGGTACCGGGAAGTGCGCCAAATTTTCCGCCGGTCAAGAGGGAGGGGCTTTTCCGCCCGTTGCCATCTGGAGCCGGAGCGGAAATTGCCTGTATATTGGTTCTTATAGCGGCCACCTGCACCGTTTTATACCCGGCCTGGAAAAGGTTGAAACTATCGGCGCGATTAATCCGGGGGCGGCGAACTTTGCCTGCGGTATCGCCGAGCATCCCGACGGCACACTGTTCATCGGGAGCCACCCCGGGTGCGACCTGACGCGTTATAATCCTGAGACCGGGAATTTTACCCGTTACGGGCGTATGGACCCGGATGAAATGTATTTTTACCCCATGGCGGGCGCTGACGGAACCGTTGCCGGGATGGCGAAAGTGATGAGGCCGCACGTGGTCGTCCTTGACCCGGAAACCGGCGAACACCGTGCGGTAGGTCCTGTGGCGGATAAAAACAGTCAGCAAGGGCAAGTCGAACTTGTTAAAGCCTCTGACGGTCTGCTCTATATCAAAAGCCACGAAGGCAATTTCCGGGTATCGGGCATGGATATATTCCCGGTCAAGGACCTGCCGGAACCAATGCCCGCGCCCGTCCTTCCCGACGGCTCCACCTGGCGCTGGCTGGATGCGGACATCTTTGAATACCGCAAACTTGCAATCATCAGCCCGAACGGCAGCGAACGAATTCTTAACCTTGATTGGGAAGGAGACGGCACTGAAATTTTCATGTGCCACACCGGGCCTGACGGAAAGATCTATGGTTCCTCGGTATTACCTGAACATTTTTTTTCATTTGACCCGGCCAGCGGTCGACTGAAAGACCACGGCGCCTGCAGTACCGCCGGCGGCGAGGCATATTCCATGGCAAACCTTGACGGGCGGATTTATATCGGCAGTTATCCCGGCGCGAAATTCAGCGTTTACGATCCGTCGCGCCCGTACCGCTTCGGCACGGACAGGGACGCAAACCCCCGTGAGTTCGGGAGAATCGATGACGTGTCTTACCGTCCGTTTAGCATGGTTGCCGGGCCTGCCGGCAAGGTCTGGATAGCTTCCGTGCCCGATTACGGCATGTGGGAGGGCACCCTCGCCTGGTTTGACCCGCAGACGGAGAAATTCCACAGCCACCGTCACCTGTTACCTGACTGCAGTCCGACCGCCCTGACATACCTGGAAGAAGAAAACCTGCTGCTGGCCGGGTTAGCCATGATCGGAGGATCGGGCACTGTGCCGCGCGCTAAAAATGGAGGATTCATCCTCTGGGACCCGGACAGGGACGCGGCGGTATGGAAGGGCGACTTCGGGCTTTCGATCTATTCGGTGGTTGACATTTGCGCCACTGGCAGAGGGCTTGCCCACGCGCTGATTAGAACAGTCGAAGCCGACCAGGAGACCCATTCACTTGCGTTGCTTGATATGCGGAAGCGTTCAGTTGTTTCGCAAACCACGCTCACCAGGCCGCCGCACGGTTATGTAAACCCGGGACTGGTCATGCACAATAGGCATGTCTACGGATTTACCCACCGGGGCATCTTTCGGGCACCCCTGGGAACCACAGATGTTGAGGTTTACTGGGAGCTGCCGGCTGACGGTGATGTGCCCGAGCTTTCCACATATTCGGCTACGGTAATTGATAATACCCTTTATTTCGGGTGTGGTCACAAACTGCTTTCCGTCTCCCTGCCCTGATTCCATCAAGGCGCAGTCTCGGACCCTGTGCCCACGCCGAAGCCTTGTTTCCAAATGACAATTTTCCTTGACGCCCTTCGTTTGGCACGGCACTCTACCCCATTAAACAGGTATTCAATTTGTCAGGCTGGTCAGTATTTCCGCCAAGACTGTGACATCTCGACTTCGCTCCTGCCGTCGCTAAGGCTATGGCAGGCAGGCGGGATGACCATCACAGGCGGCATGACTTTTTCAACAGCCAAATGGAGTGCAATGTCTAACCTGAATTTTCCCCGAACAGCGGATTATGTTGTCCGAACATTTTTGTTTGCGGTTGTCTGGCTTGTTAGCGCCCTGGCGGTGCAGGCCGCCGACACGCATTACGTCTCCATGCCCGGTGGCTATGGCACGAACGATACTGCCGGCGGCTATACCAACTGGGAGGGTGCGGCGACTCAAATTCAATGGGCGGTGGATGCGGCCGTTGACGGCGATACGGTGCTGGTGACCAACGGAATATATAATCTGACCAACCAGATTGTCTTGACGAACGCAATTACATTTAAAAGCATGAATGGCCCCGGGTTCACATTTATCAACGGCAATTATCCCGCCTATTCCAACCGGTGCCTGTTCTGGAGTAACAAGACCGCTACAGTTGATGGTTTTACAATGTCTAACGGGTATATTGTGAGTGCATATGCCGGTGGCGTTTACATGTATGGCGGAACCCTGACAAATTGTCACATTTGCAACAATTACGGCCAATACGGCGGCGGTGTTCAGATGATGGATTGGCCCGTTGGCCAGAGGACAAGTTATATTTTAAATTGTATTATCAACAGTAATCGGGGGGGGTACTTTGGCGGCGCCGGGTATTCTCAAAATTCTGGTAATGGGACTGTCGGTTACATTAAAAATTGCGTAATTTCATACAATACCGCAACCATAGCCGGATATCCCGGAGGTTTACTCCAGAGCGCCGAGCATATGTATAATTCCGAAATTTCATATAACACCGGCCCTATCGGAGGCATTAAGGGAGGCTGGTACGGCGCAATCTATGAATGTAAAATTATCGGCAACAGCGGAACTACCTGTGGTGGAGTAAGTATGACGATCGGTTATCTCGCGAATCTGAGAAATTGTCTGATCCGTAACAACCATGCCACAACCGGCGCAGGTGGAGTTGAGTTTACAGGGAATGCTTATGGAGGGCCTCAATACATGCGTAACCTCACGATTGTTTCTAATTCCACCGACTCCGCAGCTAATACCGGTGGAATCTATTTCTATAACACGACGGGCAAGTCTACCAATGCCTTATATAATTCCATTGTGTATTACAATTCATCCGGCGGAACATATAGCAATGTTTACAATAACGGTTTCACCAATCTTATTGTTAGTAATTGTTGTATTGGGATGACTAACGGGGCATTGTCGCCGGCAACGCAAATCAGTGATGTTATTTACGCCGATCCGTTATTGATTGATCTGCCCGCCGAAAACTGTCGTTTAAGTTCCCGCTCGCCCTGCATCAATGCCGGTTACTACGAAAGCTGGATGACGACAGTCCTTGATCTTGACGACCGCATCCGTATCCGGTACGGGATTGTTGACCTGGGGGCATATGAGTTTATCCGCAGTGGCACCATCTACGGTTTCCATTAGCCCGGACATTTTAGGACGGACAAAAACATCTTCTCGCCATATCAACGAAAAACAGGCATTCATAATAACCAGTCGTGGAAAGGAGTAAAAAATGAGAAGGGTACAGATGGCGGCAACGGTAATTTCGCTTTGCTTGATGGCGCTCGCATTGTCTGCGGAGGAAAGCAGGAAAGATCCCGGTTCCTCCGGGACAACCCCGGCGCCGGTGGATATTACCGTGCCCTATGCGCTTTGCGCCAGCGCCACCGAGCCTCCGGTCATTGACGGCCGGCTGGACGACGCCTGCTGGAAGCAGTCCGTGGAATTGGGTCCTTTCGTCCGGATAGCCGGTGGTGAACTGCCCCGCGAGGGAAGCCGCGCCTATCTCCTCCACGACGATAAATATCTGTATCTTGGCATCGAGTGCGACGAGTCTTTGCTGGACGAGCGTCTTCAGCGGACGCACGAGATCAAGCGCGAAATGAAGGAGCGCGATGCGGACGTCTACGCGGACGACTGCGTGGAGGTTTTCCTCCAGCCGGATCCGGCGAAGGGGGCGTACTACCATCTTGTCATCAACAGCCTGGGCACCCTCTACGACGCCCTCTGCGGCAAGGATGGCTCGACCGACAAGGGCTGGAGCTCAAATGCAAAAATCGCGGTCTCGTCCGATCAGAAGGCGTGGCGGATTGAGCTTGCGATGCCTTGGTCGGACTTCGACATGGCCGCCAAGGACGGCGGCCGTTTTCGCTTCAACATCTGCCGGCATGAGTGCCCGAACCAGGAATACACCTGCTGGTCGCCCACCGGGCAGGGGTTCCACCAGCCGGACAAATTCGGCGTGGTCGTTCTGGGCAAACCCGTGCTGGGAATGCGGCGGATCTTGCCGCCGGAATTTTCCGAGGGGGAGAAGGTTTACTCCGTGACGCTGGCCAATCCGGCCAAGGACAGCCGCAAGGCACAGGTGGCCGCGCTGGTCAAGTACGACAAGGGCGACTGGAGCTCCCATGCGCAGACGGTTCCGGTTCCCCCGGAGGGCGAAGCGGCGGCCAAGACGTCCTATCTGCTAAGCTCGGGCGAGAATCTATGTTTCGCCCTGGACACTCCCGCCGACAAGGCAAACGATACCTTGTGCTTTAAATCCGACTATCTCCCGGTCCGGGCCGACACCGAGTACGCCGTCTCGGCGATGGTAAAGGCGGAGAATCTGACTGGCGGCGGACGCCCGCTCGTCTTGTCGGTAAGTAGTATGGACGCCGCCCGAAAGCCGATCAAGTCCTATGAAGATGTTTTGGTAGTTCCCACAGGCACTTACGAGTGGCGCCGCGTCGAGGGCAAGTGGCGGTCGGCTACGAACGCGGCCGAGATCCTTTTCTGGGCGGTCAAGTGGGCCGGGTCGGGTGTCACGGGCAAGGTGTGGATTGACGACATGCGCATGTGCCCGGCGGGAAGCTGTGTCAACGCCCTGCCGAACGGCGCATTGGAGAGGGACGCCGACGGTGTGGTGGCCGGCTGGCCAACCCAATCGGGGTGGATGTTCGCTCCCAGCTATGCGCGCGGAACGTATGCGAACATCGTTCTCCAAGTGTACGATGAGACCGGCCCGCTCCTCTGTTCTTCTGCGGTGATCGCCGGAGAGATCGCGAAGAAGGACACGGCGATCAGCAGTGCGCTCATGCTTCGCGCCTGCATGCCGGAATCCTTGGACATGCTGCGCATCAGGTCACTTTATGCTGTGCAGGGTGGCTATTTGTATCTTCCCATGGTGTTCCGCAGTTCCATAGGGGAGAAACTGGATGACTGTCGGCTGACGCTGGAAGTTCCGGCGTTTCTGCGTCTGGTTGACCCGAATCCCCGCGCGACCATTTTGAAGAGGGAACGAACCACGCGTGCGGGCCAGCCGCACATCCGCTACGAGCTGTTGTTCCCGGCGGAGAGCATAAGCCCGGTTGAGGCGCAGAAGGAGACGACCGTCCTCAATCACCTCCTCTTCAAATGCGAGATCACGCCCGAGGCGAAAAGCGAGTGGCGTCTGTTCCACGCCGCGGCGGCTGGCGGCAAGAAGGAGGCCGAGAACGAAGTGTCCCTTTTTCTTCTGCCGCCCCTCGAGTGGAAACGGCCGACCAGCGTCATCATTGACAATTGGGCGTGCTCCTCTTTTTACAGGCCACTCAGCACCATGAACGAGAATGAAGTGGATCTTGTGGCCAAGACCTTCCGCATGGCTGGCTTCAATCAAATCGGGAAATCGATCGGGACGCATTATATTCAGAAATATAATTTCCGCCTCCAAGGTTCTATCCCCCTCATCAACGCTCCCGGGAGCCTGTTCCCGGAGGGCATGGAATATCTCACCGCCCACAAGGAGGCGTGGGCCGTGGATTTCAGCGGAAAGAAATACAATACCTGCTTCTGCCCAACCTATTTCTTGAGCGCGGAGAACAAGCATCTGCCGGAGGTTGAAAAATGGCTGGAGAAGGAGGCCAAAGGCCTGGCGATGCTGGATTGGGATTATGAGGTTTCGGTCACCCGGCCTACTTCGATCTGCTTATGCGAGCGGTGCCTGAAGGCGTTCCGGGAGGCGGCAAAAATCCCCCCGGACATCGAGCTGACGGCTAAAAGTATTCTTGAGAAACACCGGAAAGCATGGGTGGATTTCCGCTGTCGGCAAAACGCTGAAATTTCCGGGCTGTTCCAAGCGCCGATCAAGCGAGGCAATCCCCAGTGCATTTATAGTGTCTATTCGGGCTACCAGGGACCGACCGACGAGCAGTACGGGGTGGACTGGCGGTACATGAGCAAGTATTGCGATTTTGTGTGGTGCGGCTATGGGCGTTCCCCACAGATGATCGCCGCGACGCATGCGGCAATCGGCGACCGGCCCTTTATCGGTGGTGAGCTGGCCTGGTATGGAAGCGCGCCTTATGACAACAAGGACATCAGGACCATTCTGTTCCGGCGCTTGACTGACTGCGGCTCCGGCATCATGACCTACTTCAACTGGATCGTGGATGGCCGCTTCTATGGGGCGGTCTCCGCGGTAGCCGGGTTCACCGCAGACTTCGAGCCGTTCTTCAGCTGGGACGTGGATGACAAGGGGGTTTACCACAGCCATTACAAGCGGGACGATGCGCTCGTGGAGGTGGCGGGCGAGGGGACGACGAATGATGTCACTGTGTTGACGTATGGCAAGGAGCGTCTGGTTATCCTTTTCAATGAAGGCAAAAACTCCCGGAAATTCCAGATCAAGAACCTTGCCTGGAAAGAGGGGTTGGCCTGCGTGGATTATGGCACTAAGAAAGTGAGCGGGGCGGAGGTTGCGATCGAAGTTCCCGCGTACGATGTCCGCATCTTTCACGTGCTGGACCCAGCGGAAGCGGCGGTGGTGGAGGCGCCCGAGCCGATGTCCGCTGCCGAAATGGAGAAGCTGGCCTGTTATCCACTGCTGGCCTGGCGCGGCAAAGGCAGTCGTCCCGGCGACCAGGTGTACACGCTGGAGATCAGCCAGGATGAGAAGTTCCCGGACGGGAATACCTCCCGCGTGGAGGGCATCGCCTCCACGATCCATGTCATTGGCGAGAGACTGAAGGCTGGCGAGTCCTATTTCTGGCGCGTGCGGGGGAAAGACGTCGTCTCGGGGAAAGTGGGTCCGTATTCCGACGCGGTCTCGTTCCGCGTTCCGCTTTTCAAGGACGTCTGCGCGTGGCCGCCTATTTTCAATCCGCAGGGCACGGAGCAGGTCTCCAACACCTTGCGCGTCGAGGCGACCCTGGCCGAGGATATGAAGTGGACCGTGACTATTGCGGACTCCACGAATAAGGCCGTAAAGACATTCACCGGCGGGGGCAGGGACATCCTTGTGGCGTGGGATGGTAAGGACGGCGAAGGTCGCCTGTGCCCGGATGGCGTGTACCAATACGCCATCACGGTGGAAAAGTTCCCGGCCGGCGCGGTGACCGGGCAGGTCGAGATCAGTCGGAGATTCGGCCTCAAGAACCCTTCGCTCGCGATCTGCCGGAAATTTTGTTTCACAAGACCAGAGGGAGCGGTCAAACTTGAGAACGATTATATGGTCACGCGGACCCAGACGTACTCAATCCGCATGACGGCCGACGCCCCGAAAGCCTCGGCGTACTGGAGCAACTACGCCGGCGGTGGTGTGGAACTGGGAGGGGTGATCCCTGTGACGCCAGGCAAAAAGTACGCCTTCCGCGTCTGGGTGAAGACGGATCTCTCCGCCGGGGAGGGCATGATTACCCTGGCCTTCTTTACGCGCGACGGCCGTTGGGCGGCCGTCCCCGGGCATAAACCATGGGGCACGGAGAGCGAGAAGGTGACAGGCAAAAGCGACTGGACGGAGCGGAACGTCACGTTGACCGCTCCGGAGGATGCCTATAGCGCCGTCCTCTTTTTCCGGGTCAAGGACGCCGTCGGCTCCTGCTGGTTTGATGACGTGTCTTTTGCGGAAGTCGAATAGCCGAAACGAGCAGGAATACCTTTTCCGCTCGACGGCCATCGCAAAAGTCTTCAGCCTTAGGCGGCAAATGTTTTTCTGGGTAGGGTCGGGCAGCCTTGTCCGACCGAACGGCGGGACAGGCTGTCCCGCCCTACCAAGATTGAAATTCCTATACATTAAATTAGATCCCGCAAGGCGGGGAAACTGACCGCGCCACGAGGGCGTGGCGTCTCCAATAATGGAGGCGGGACGCCCTCGTCCCGTCAGAGTTGTCCGCCGTAGGCGGATCCGCCAATGGCGGAAAATTCCTATGCATCCAGTTAATGTTACACTTGCTACTGGCTAACAAGTCCCAAAAGGAAATCACGCAACCTGGGGTAAAAATGCAAAGATCATGTGTGCTGATCATCGGATTGATGGTGTCGGGTTTTGCCTGTATCCAAATGGCCGGCGCCACGACGAATTACGTTGACCGGTATGGCACGAATCCAACGCCGAATTACACGAATTGGGCAACGGCGGCGGTGAGTATCCAGGACGCGGTAGATGTGGCTATATTGACGCCCGGCAATACCGTGCTGGTCAGTAACGGCGTGTATGATACCGGTGGGACAATAACGCCGAGTTATGCGTTGACTAACCGCGTATGTGCAACAGCGGCTATTACTATTCAAAGCGTCAATGGCCCTAATTATACGTCTATCAAAGGCCAACCATCGCCCAACGGCTTAATGGGGACAGGGGCGGTGCGGTGCGTGTATTTGGCCGGCGGCGCAAGTTTGATTGGATTCACACTGACCAATGGATATGCGATGACGAATGGCGCCGTGTTTTATGATCGGACCGGGGGGGGCGTTTGGATCAACGCCAGCGGGAGTGTAAGCAACTGCGTGATGGTTGGCAATTATGCATATGATGGTGGCGGCGGCGCAAGTTTGTTTGGCGGCGGGACGCTGAATAATTGCATAATATCCAATAATTTTTCCTGGGGATATGGCGGAGGAGTATATTTATATAGTGGTGGTGCGAAAATGAACAACTGCATAGTTGTCGGGAATGTATCAACAAATTTTGGCGGCGGCCTTTGTATGAACTCCAGCTCGGAAGCGAATAATTGTCTGATTGCCGGAAATACCAATACCAATTACGGCAGCGGCGGCGCGTTTCTGTGGAATTCCCCAGTAAAGCTGAACAGTTGCACGATTGTTGGGAACAATGGCGGCACAAAAGAAGGCGGGGGACTGTATTTCTATAGCTGCTCCGTATCACTGACCAATTGTATCGTCTGGGGGAACACGTCAACCACCAGTAGCAGTAACTATTACGGCGCCAGCGCGCAAACTTTCAGTTATACATGTTCCGGGCCGGTGAAGGACGGGACGGGGAACACCGGTTCTGACCCGCAATTTATCGGGCAGGCCGCCGGGAATTATCGTCTGGGAGAGAATTCGCCCTGTGTGAATGCGGGAATATATCAGAGTTGGATGACCGGCGCGGCTGACCTGGACGGGCATCGGCGGCTGGACAAATTCAGCGGCATTGTGGATATAGGGTGTTATGAATATGTTCCCAAAGGCATGCTCGTTACTGTCCCGTAGAAATGTAATCTGATTTTTGTAAAATATAACCAGAACCAGGGACAGCCCTTATTTATTGAAGACCATGCGTGTCGTGGGTGTCATTCCATCACGTTGGGAATCCACTCGGTTTCCGGGCAAGAGCCTGGCCCCGATCTGTGGGAAGCCCTTGATCCAATGGGTCGTGGAACGGTGCCGGCAAGCCCGTCGCCTGGATGACCTGCTGGTGGCGACGGATGATGACCGCATCCGCCAGGCCGTGGAATCATTCGGGGGCCGGGTTGTCATGACGCGCGGCGATCATCCCTCCGGCACCGACCGCGTGGCCGAGGTGGTGCGGCACGACCCGGCGGACGTGGTCGTCAACATTCAGGGTGATGAGCCGCTCATCGATCCGGACTTGATTGATCGCCTGGTTGCGGTTATGCTGGACGCTTCTGGATGGGATATGGCGACGGCGGCCGCGCCACTGGCGGCGGAGGAGGCGGGCCGGGCCACGATCTGCAAAGTCGTGGTGGACGCGGA
>VSJD01000059.1 GCA_008636095.1 Kiritimatiellota bacterium
AGGGCGCGCGCTCTATTTTTCACGCGCGAGCATTCCCCACATTCGGGAGCGCGATTTTCATGCCGCGGGGACGGTCTATTGGCGGCATATCGGCATTTATTTATATCGCGCCGTCTTTTTAAAAAGAATAGTGGCCGAGCCGCCTTGTCTGTTGGAGCGGGCGGAATGCCTGGAGCAGTTACGAGCATTGTATCTGGGGGGCCGCATCAAGGTCGAGAAAACCCGGCATCTGGGCATCGGTGTGGATACACCCGCCGACGTGCCCGTGGTGGAAAAAGCACTGCGCAATATGGGATTAGCCTAACGCGGCAAAACCGCAACAGAAGCAAACATCGAACATCCAACATCGAACGCCGAACATCAAAAAGAATAATCCAAGCAATGAAGCATCGTACAGTCAAAGTTGGCAATGTAACCCTGGGCGGTGCGCATCCCCTGGCGCTGATTGCAGGCCCTTGTGTCATTGAAAGTCGCAAGCAGTGCCTGGAGCTGGCCGGCCGGCTGGCGCGTCTGGCGGTAGCCGAACGCATTCCCTTGATCTTCAAGGCTTCCTTCGACAAGGCCAACCGTTCTTCGCATGCCTCGTTTCGCGGGCCGGGCCTGGTGCGCGGCCTTGACATTCTGGCGGAAGTGAAGGCCCGCTACGGCTTGCCGGTGTTGACTGACGTCCATCACGAAACCGAGGTGCCGCTGGCGGAGCGCGTGGTCGATATGCTGCAGTGCCCGGCTTTCCTGTGCCGGCAGACCGATTTAATCCTGGCGTTAGGCCATAGCGGCAAGCCGGTCAACATCAAGAAGGGACAGTTTTTAGCGCCCGGGGATGTTCGGAACATCCTGGCCAAGCTGGAAAGCACGGGCAATCGCCAGATCGTGGTAACGGAACGGGGCGTAAGCTTCGGCTACAATAATCTCGTTGCCGATATGCGTAGTCTGCCGCTCCTGCGAGAGTTAGGCTATCCCGTGGTATTTGACGCCACCCACAGCGTACAGTTGCCGGGAGGGGCGGGAGACCGGAGCGGCGGTGATGCCCGACTGGCGGCCACCCTGGCGCGGGCCGCAGTGGCGGCGGGTTGTGACGCCATCTTTATCGAAACGCATCTCAACCCGTCCGAGGCGTTGTCCGACAAGGATACCCAGTTGCCGTTGGCGCAGTTAAAGAAATTATGGCGTCTGCTCAGCCGGATTGACCGGCTGGTGCGGAAATAGCAACCAAATCCGAATATCTAAATTCGAAATCCGAAACAATATCAAAAACCCGAATATCAAATGACCAAAACAATCTTGTTTTGAATTTGCTTCATTTGATTATTTGAATTTGTTTCGTATTTCGATATTCATATTTCGAATTTGGGTTGTGGGCAAGTCTGCGTTGGAGAAGATATGCGAATGCGGAACATAGCAGGTGCGGTGGTTCTCCTGCTGGCCGCCGTGGCGGTTGGGCAGGTGCTAAAAGGATTCCGCTATCCGGACTACGATGAAAAGGGGCAGTTAAAATTCGAGATTACGGGTGATGAGGCGCAGATCCAGCCCAGCGGGTTGATTCAAATCAAGAATCTGAAAATGACGTTTTACGAGCAGGGCAAGGTCATGATGCAGGTATCCACGCCGCAGTGCCTGTTTGATCGCGTGAAACGGTCGGCCGTATCTTCGTCTGATGTTCGCATAGCCCGCAAGGAAATTGAGCTGACCGGCCGCGGCTTCGCGTGGAATGCGCAAGACGGGCGCATGAAAATTTTTTCGAACACGCGGGTAGTTCTGCGGAACCTGAGCGCAAAATCCGCCGTGGAAGGGGAGCCGTAACCATGGGGCGCATGGTCGTCCTGGCGATGCTTGGCCTGGCATGGAGTGCGGTTGCAGTCGAGTCTGCCAAGCCGGCGAAGGCCGGAGAGGATACCAACAGCACGGTAATCACATCAACGCAACTAAGTTTCGATCAGCAGAAGCGCAAGGCGGTGTTTGAGGGAAATGTGGTGGTAACGGATCGTGAAATCAAAATCCTGTCCGATCGCCTGAAAGTGTTTTTCACGGAAGACAATAAAGTGGACCGGATCGAAGCCGAAGGCCGCGTGACGATTATCCGCAACGATTTGCAGGCCACCGGCGAAAAAGCCACCTACGACATGAAAGAGGGCAAGATGCAGTTAACGGGCAATCCCCGCATTCAGCGGGACCAGGATACGCTGACCGGAGAAACGGTGACGCTGTGGCGGAATTCCAAGCGGATTCTATGTGAACCGAATGCCCGGCTGGTAATTTCCTCGGAGCAGGAGATGAACCGATCCTTTAAATAGCAAGGCCGAAGTAATGGGTTGCGGGCGGCAGACACAGGGTTGTCATTCCGCACTTGATGCGGAATTTAGATCCTCTACAACACTGGATTCCCGCTTGCGCGAGAATGACAGAAAGAACAGGTGGAAGTAATGGAATCCTTGATTACAACGCACAATTTGGTTAAAACCTACCATGGCCGGAATGTCGTGGATGGGGTCAGTATCCAGGTTGGGCGGGGCGAGGTGGTCGGCCTGCTGGGACCCAATGGGGCCGGCAAAACCACCACCTTTTACATGATTGTGGGACTCATTGCGCCGAACGGGGGTCAGGTGGTGTTCGATCGGCATGACGTGACGCATCTGCCGATGCATCGGCGCGCACGGCGCGGGCTGGGCTATCTTTCCCAGGAGCCGTCCATTTTTCGAAAACTAACCGTGGAGGAAAACGTGATGGCGATCCTGGAAATGTTGCCGCTCTCGGCGGACGAGCGCCGCGAGCGGATGGACAGCTTATTGGAACAGCTTAGCATCAAGCGCCTGGCCAAGCAGATGGCCTATACGCTCAGCGGCGGGGAACGCCGGCGCCTGGAGATCACGCGGGCCCTGGTAACGAATCCTTCGGCCATCCTGCTGGACGAACCGTTCAGCGGCGTGGACCCGCTGGCCGTGTATGACGTGCAGGAAATCATCCGCGACTTAAAAAAGTGCGGCTTGGGAATTTTGATAACCGACCACAATGTACGGGAAACCCTGACCATCGTAGATCGAGCCTACCTGATTTGCGACGGCAAGGTACTTCGCGAGGGAACCAGCCAGTTCCTCATTGAGGATCCGTTAAGTCGGGAGCTGTATCTGGGATCCCGGTTCAGTATGTAACCAGGATAATTAAGGCATTGATTTTTCAGTGTTCAGTGTTCGGGTGAGCAAAGCTTTTGTGATCGTGATACGGCGTCTTTGAGATATCCGGCGAGTATGGTGAACTGAACACCGAACACCTGAGTGTTAACCGTGAAGCATTCGGGCTAACTTTAAAATTGTATCATTCGAGTAAACCAAACCCAAGGGAGATCATGCCTATGACGATTAACATTACCAGCCGCCACGCGGATATTTCGGACACCCAGAAGACCCATGTGCATGCCAAGTTGGCGGCCGTGCTGGAAGCCTATCCGGAGGTGGAATATGCCCACGTGATCATGGATACTCAGAAATTCAGGCATATTATCGAGGTAATTGTACAGGGCAAACATCATTTGCGCATTGAGGCCAAGGAAGAATCGGACGATATGTATGCATCCGTGGATAAAGTTGCGGACAAGGTGGATCGTCAGTTGCGGCGCGCGCGGGACAAAGTGGTGGATCATAAGAGTGTCAAGCATCGTACCAAACTCGCAGATTTCGAACAGGAACTGAACCACCAGGTTTAATGCCTGGAAGTATGGGGATTGTCCGCCATAGGCGGGACGGCGCGCCGCCGGCGGATAATCCCGCCGGGTCAGGGGATCCGGCCTACAAAAAACGCTGTAGGCCCGTCCCGACTCTCCAAGAGGTCGGGATCACCGGGCGTCATAAAAGTCGCCCCGCCTTCGGGGCCTGATTAAAAAAACGGAGTCAACCTATGGCCATTGCCGTCAAAGATTTTTTCAAGGTCGTTGGCGATAAAACATCGCTGGAAATGATTGACGGCAGTCGGGGTTTGGCGCGGATTATCCATGAGCCTGCCATTCACCGGCCCGGTCTGGCACTGGCCGGCTTTTTTCAGCATTTTGCGCATCGCCGGATCCAGGTGATCGGCATGGCCGAGCATGATTACCTTGCATCGTTGTCACGCGCGCGCCGCTACGCCGCCCTGCGCGGCCTGTTTAATCATCATATCCCCTGCCTGGTGATCTGCCGTAATCGGAAGCCCTGCCAGGAAATCGTGGAAATCTCCCGGATTTTTCGTGTGCCGGTGTTCCGCTCGCCGATGATCACAGGCGCTTTTATCAACACGGCCACGGTCATTATGGAAAACCTGTTTTCCCCGACGCTCACCGTCCAGGGCACCATGGTGGACATCATGGGTATCGGCGTGTTGATTGAGGGACGGCCTGGCATCGGCAAAAGCGAGGCGGCCCTGGCCCTCATCGTCCAGGGCTACAGTCTCGTGGCCGATGACTTCACCATCCTGCGGCGGCATGACGACCGGACGATTGTCGGTGGCTCGTCGCCGGTAACGCGTTACCACATGGAGCTTCGCGGGCTGGGTATCATTCATGTGCCCAGCCTGTTTGGGGTGGCTTCGGTGCGCGAGGAAAAAAGTCTTGAACTTATCGTAACGCTGCGCAAGGTGAACGAGCTGGAGGACCAGGGTTTGGGCATGGTGCCGGCCAGTCGCAACGTGCTGGGTGTGGATCTCCCGCATATCACGATTCCCGTGGCGCCGGGACGGGAACTGGCCCATATCATCGAGGTGGCCAGTATGAACGAAAAATTAAAGCGTTTGGGCCATGATGCCGCCAAGGAACTGGACGAAAAGTTAATGGACGTCCTGAAGAAAAGGAACAGTTTGCCATGAGTCATTCTGCCAGTGAGAATAATTCAAAAATCGTACGGGAATATGTGATCCAGAACCGATACGGCATCCACGCCCGGCCGGCGGCCATGTTGGTCAAAACGGCTTCCAAGTTCCAGGCGGATGTGACTGTGGAAAAGGGGTCCGTGCGGGTGTCCGGGAAAAGCATAATGGGGCTAATGACCATGGAAGCCAGTTGCGGTGCGAAAATCAGGATCGTGGCCGAGGGCGTGGACGCCGAACAAGCCCTTGATGAAATTGAGCGACTGTTCGAGAACAAGTTTTACGAGGAGTAATGGGGAATGGCTGATGGTTTATGGATAATGGTTGATGATTGGACTATTCGATTCTACCGGGTAAGTCCATTCATTCGATCATTGTGACCGTTATGCTCAATTCGTCCGCAGTATTTTTTATTTGTTTTTTCATCAACCATCGACCATTTACCATTAACCATTTCTTAAGATACCATGGATGCCGTTCCTCCAGACACAATCCCCTCCGGCGAACTGATTTTTCGCGGCATCGGCGTGTCCGCGGGTATCGCCATAGGGCGCGCGTTCCTGCGCCCTCTGCCGGATGATCAGGTCGTTGAGCGGGATATTTCACGCGCGGATGTGCCCCGCGAGATCGCGCGTTATGAAGCCGCCCTCATCGCGACCCGCCAACAGATTCGTGCAATCCAGAAGGATTGCGATCCCGACGTGGCCGGCATATTTGATGCCCACCTGTTGTTCCTGGATGATGGCCCCTTCATTAAGAATGTGTTTACGGGGATCGAGGGACGCCGTAAAAATGTGGAGGTCGTGCTCCGGGATGTGGCCACAGGCTTTATGCAGTCGCTGGCCCGGGTCAAGGATGAGTACTTGCGCGAACGGGCCAACGATGTGCAGGACGTTGCCCGCCGCATTTTGCACAACCTGGCCGGCAAACAAGTGACGCTGGCGGACATTACCGAGCCGGGCACAATTGTCGTGGCCAACGATTTGTCGCCTTCGGAAACGGTATCCATCAACAAGGATCGGGTGGGGGGCATTGTGCTGGACCTGGGCAGTCCAACGGCCCATACCGCCATCGTTGCCGCCAAACTGGGCATCCCGGCAGTGGTCGGTCTGCATAATATCAGCAAGGAAGTGCGCTCCGGTGACGAGTTGCTCGTGGATGGCGGCAAGGGATTGGTGGTCCTGCGTCCTACGCTGGAGCGCCGCACGCAGGCCCTGCGCCAGGCGGAGTCCAAGCACGGCATTGAGATCGAACTCGGGCGGCTCAAGGATTTGCCGGCGGAAACGGTGGACGGATATCGGGTCACGCTTTCCGCCAATATCGAGTTGCCTAAGGACGTGGACGCAGTGCTGGCCGGCGGTGCGGAAGGCGTCGGCCTGTTCCGGACGGAGTATTTTTACATGTCGAGCAAGGATCTGCCCACGGAAGAGGAGCAATACGAGGCTTACCGGACCGTGGCCCAGCGCCTGATGCCCGCCCCGGTCATCATTCGCACGCTGGATCTCGGCGGCGACAAGTTCCTTTCCAATCTGGACGTGAATTGGAAGGAATCTAATCCGTTCATGGGCTGGCGGGCAATCCGCTTCTGCCTGGCCCAACCGGACCTGTTTCGCACGCAACTACGCGCCATTCTGCGCGCCAGTATCGTAGGCAATGTCAGCATCATGTATCCCATGATCAGCAATCTCGATGAAATTGTCCGCGCCAACGTGATCCTGGACCAGGCCAAAAAGGAACTGTTGGAAAAAGGTCACCCGTTTAACCCGCACGTCGAGGTTGGCGCCATGATTGAAGTGCCCGCGGCCGCGCTCGTGGCCGATATGCTGGCACCCTATGTCAGTTTTTTCAGTATCGGCACCAACGATCTCATCCAATACACGCTGGCCATTGATCGCGGCAACGAACGGGTAGCCTATCTCTACGAACCCACCCATCTGGCCATCCTGCGGCTGATCAAGAACACCATTGATATCGGTCATCGCCACGGCATCTGGACCGGCATCTGCGGCGGCATGGCCAGCGACCCGCTGATGACGCCGCTCCTGCTGGGGTTGGGCATTGACGAGTTGAGCGTCAGTTGCTCCGCACTGTCCATGGTCAAGGACGCCATCCGCCGGGTCAGTCTGTCGGAAGCCCGCGAAATTGCCCAGCTGGCGTTAACTTCGCAATCGTCCGTGGATGTGCATGACATGTTTCGGGAACTAACCAAAAAAATTGCTCCGGAAATTCTTGAACTGGTGGAATGATTTCGGCATAATGCCCCCTGTTTTCGTGAAACCCATGCTCCGGCAAAAGCGAAGTTTTGTAAAGGAAATCATATGATGGCTACCAGAAGGCACATGTTTACTTCGGAATCGGTAACGGAAGGACATCCGGACAAGATCGCAGATGCGATTTCGGATGCCGTCCTGGATGCCAATCTGGCCCAGGACAAGCACGCCCGCGTGGCGTGCGAAACCCTGGTCGCCACGGGCATGGCGATCATCGCCGGTCAAATTACCAGCAAGGCATCCATCAATTATGCCGATGTGGTGCGGGACACGATCCGGGAAATCGGGTACGTGGATGCCGCCATGGGGTTCGACGCCAATTCCTGCGCCGTGCTGGTGGCACTGGACCGCCAGTCACCGGACATCTCCCAGGGTGTGACCGCGGGGCATGGGCTGTTCAAGGAGCAGGGGGCCGGTGATCAGGGCATGATGTTCGGGTATGCCTGTGATGAAACGCCGGAACTGATGCCCATGCCGATCATGTATGCCCACCGCCTGACGCGCGAGCTGGCGGCCGCGCGGCGTAGCGGGAAACTTCCCTTTCTACGACCGGATGGCAAATCGCAGGTCACGGTGATTTACGAGGATGATAAACCGGTGCGCGTGGACACGGTGGTCATCTCCACCCAGCATGCGCCGGATGTGGCTTATGGTAAATTGCGCAAGACCATTATCAATGAAATTATTCGCAAGGTAATCCCGGCGAAGTATCTGAATGCGAAAACCCGTTATCTGATCAACCCGACCGGCCGTTTTGTAGTCGGCGGTCCGCAGGGGGACACGGGACTTACCGGTCGCAAGATCATTGCCGATACCTACGGTGGCATGGGCCGGCATGGCGGCGGGGCCTTCTCCGGCAAGGACCCGTCCAAGGTGGACCGTAGCGCCGCCTACATGGCGCGTTACATTGCCAAAAATATCGTGGCGGCCAAGCTGGCCCGCCGGTGCGAAGTCCAGCTTGCCTACGCCATTGGATTCGCGGAACCGGTTTCGGTGCTGGTCCATACTTTTGGCACGGGACAGGTTGCCGATGCAAAAATAGAGAAGGCCGTAACCCGTGTTTTTGGGCTCAAGCCGGCCCAGATCATCGCGCACTTGAAACTGTTGAGGCCGATTTATCGTGCCACCTGCTCCTATGGGCACTTCGGGCGGACGAAGGATCTAAAGGCGTTCACGTGGGAAAAGACGGACAAGATCGCGGCGCTCCGCAAAGCCATTTAAAACTGTAGCAAGCTGGTTTTAATGTATAGGATTTTTAATCCATAGCGGTTCTAACGAACCGTAACTACACCAGACCGGATCGGTGTAGGGGCCGTTCGTGAGAACGGCAGAGTTGCCGAAGATCTAATCAAGAAAGTGATTCCATGACCAAACGAACAAAGCAATTCAGCGTGGCCGATATGAAGTTGGCCGATTGGGGCCGCAAGGAAATTGACTATGCCGAGGTGGAAATGCCGGGCCTGATGGCCCTGCGCCGGGAATATGGCCGCCAGCGTCCGCTGCGCGGCGCGCGGATTACCGGTTCACTGCATATGACCATCCAGACGGCCGTGCTGATTGAGACTCTGCAGGCTTTGGGCGCCCGGGTCCGCTGGTCGAGTTGCAATATTTATTCGACCCAGGACCATGCGGCCGCCGCCGTTGCCGCGCGCGGTACCCCGGTGTTCGCCTACAAGGGCGAATCCCTGTCGGATTATTGGGAATACCTGGACCAATCCCTGGACTGGGGTCGCGGCCAGGGCCCCACCACCATCCTGGATGATGGCGGCGACGCCACGCTCTTTGTGCATCTGGGCCACCAGGCTGAGGAAAACCCGAAGATTTTGAACGCCAAGCCCGGCAGTCCCGACGAGTGTGCCCTGCTGGCGCAGTTAAAGAAATCACGGCGGCGTGATCCGAAACGGTTTCACCGGATCGTGCCGTCCATCGTGGGCGTTTCCGAGGAAACCACCACGGGCGTTCATCGGCTGTACCAGATGATGGGAAAAAAGCGCCTGCTGTTCCCCGCGTTTAACGTCAACGATTCGGTCACGAAATCCAAGTTCGACAATCTCTACGGCTGTCGCCACTCGCTCGTGGATGGTATCATGCGGGCCACGGACGTCATGCTGGCCGGTAAAGTGGCCGTGGTGGCCGGATATGGCGACGTCGGCAAGGGCTGCTGCCAATCCCTGCGCGGCCAGGGGGCGCGCGTCATGGTGACCGAGATAGATCCCATTTGTGCCTTGCAGGCGTCCATGGAAGGATATGAAGTCGTGACCATGGATCAGGCCTGCACCATTGGCGATCTGTTTATCACGGCCACCGGCTGTTGCGCCGTTATTACCGAGCGGCACATGCGCCGGATGAAACACATGGCCGTGGTCTGCAATATCGGACATTTCGATTCGGAAATCGAGGTCGAAAAACTCCGGCGCTACACTTGGATGCCCATCAAGCCGCAGGTGGATAAAGTCACGTTCCCGAGTGGCCGGAGCATCGTTTTGCTGGCAGAGGGGCGACTGGTCAACCTGGGCTGTGCCACAGGGCATCCCAGTTTTGTGATGTCAAACAGTTTTACCAACCAGGTACTGGCGCAGATCGAACTCTTTACCCATCCGGAGCAATACCCAATCGGCGTGTTCGTCCTGCCCAAGATCCTGGATGAAAAAGTTGCCCGTTTGCACTTAGGCAAGCTGGGGGTCCGGCTGGAAACGCTCTCCCGCAAGCAGGCGAACTATCTCGGGATTAAAAGCCAAGGCCCGTACAAGACGGAGCATTACCGGTACTAAAGATAATGCAGAATGAAGAATGCAGAATTAATAATTCGGAATTAAGAATTTAATCCTTCGTTTCTGCATTCTTCATTCTACATTCTGCATTTCCGTCACCATGCGCATTCTAACGACTTATATCACCCGTCAGTTCCTCCTGACGTTTGTAATTACGCTGGCGGTATTCCTGTTCGTCATGGCAGTGGGGAATATCTTCAAGGTCATTGACCTGTTCTCGCGGGGGGTGCCGGGGCTTCTGATCCTGCAGGTGTTTTCCTATGGAATTCCTTTTTCTCTGATTTTTGCCATTCCAATGAGCGTGATGGCCGCAGCGTTTTTGGTTTTCAGCCGCATGGCCAGCGATCGCGAGCTTATTGCCATGAAGGCTTGTGGGATCAGCCTCTGGCAGGTCGTTCAACCGCCGGTCTTGATCGCCGCCCTGCTCAGCTTGGTCTGCATCTATATCAACTGCAATCTGGCCCCCGATAGTCACTATGCCCGCCGCACGGTGCTGGGCAAGCTGGGCGTGGAAACGCCGTTGACGCTCCTCGACGAGGGCCGGTTCATTCGTGATTTCCCGGGATTCACGATTTACATCGCGCGTAAAGACGGTCAGCGTGTATCTGACATTGTTATTTATGAGTTTGACCGTAAGGGCGTCAAACAGACGGTACGGGCCAAATCGGGCACGATCGAGACTGACAAACAGAATCCAGGCAAGATCTTGATTCGCTTGTTCCAGGTGCGCATAGATCAGGCCGACGAACAGTTTCCCAACGATCTGAGCCGCACGAAGCGCCTGAGCGCCGATGAATATCCGGTAAGCATTGATGTGGCTGAACTGATGAATCGGGGCATCGTCTGGAAAAAGCGGGCCGATTTGACCATGCTGGAAATTTTCAGGACTATTCGTGGTTCCATGCTGTTCTCTTCCGATGATTTTACCGACCTGAACGGTCTGGCACAGGTACTGGCCGATCCGCCAAACCGGTTGACTGATTTTATCCAAGCCCACCTGTCTGATAATACCATGGCTTGGCTCAATAAGTTCGATGGCTCGTCGGCGACATGTGCGGGTTTGCCGGCGGCGTTGGTCACGGATTTTAACCGGATAATGGCCGGGCCGTGTATTTACACGGCCCAACGTTTCCAGGGGGTTAATCTGAACAATAACACCCGCGTCCTGTTGGACCATCAACCGACCGGGGAAACCCTTCTGCGCCTCAATCGCATGCTGTTGGAGGATGCCTATCCGACATTTCTGGCACGCAATTTCCTCTCAAATCTCAAAGCGGAGGATGCCGTCGTGCATCGGATGTCACTCATGGTGGAGGTCAGCACCCGCCTGGCGTTGTCACTCTCGTGTTATGCTTTTGTCCTGCTGGGCGCGGCGCTGGGCATGAAGATTCATCGCAAGGAATCCTCCATCGGCATTGCGGTGTCGCTCCTGCTGGTATTTGTTTTTTATTTCTTCATCATCATTGCGGATGCCATGGTGAATCACCCCAAATTCCAGCCGCATCTGATCGTCTGGATCCCGTTTGTGGCATCGGAAATCATCGGCTACGTGCTCATCAAACGGGCGAATTAGTCGTTCTTATTTCGTCATCCGCCTGCATTCTTCCCTGGGCTGGTGTCCGTCTGGCGTCTGTCCTCCGGTGTTACCGTGGACTGGGCGGCAGGAGCTCTAAAATGATGGTGTCGGGGTCGCGCGGGATGGTTGTGGGGACCGTGCTCAAATCTAATGGCTTGAATCGCTTTTCCATGTCCTGGGGCTCGATGACCGCGAAGACGCGGCCGGGCGCTTTCCGCAAGAAAGCTTCCAGTTGGTCCTTATCTTTCAATTCCCAGGCTCGTTCCGGTTCCGCGCGCATGCCGTAAAGTAATTCATTCGTGTCCTGGAATGGAACGTAGATCTTCTGGGTATAGAAGGGCAGGGCGGGCCGGTAAGACCAGAACACCACGATCTGATCTTCCGGCTTGAGCTGGGCCGCCAATTGTTTATACACGTGGGATGAGTTGATGTGCAGAAGCACGTTGAAATCTTTGCCGGCCAAAGGCGATAGTAACAATGCCGTGGTCAGCACGATCCCGGTATTCAAGCCCAGCAGGCCGGTAAACGCGCGATAGCCCCGCGTCGCGATCAGCACGATCAGCATGACCACGATCGGAAGCAAGGCTACCACGCTTCGGCCGCTGATCGGATAAATCTCTTTCGGAATGATTCTGAAATAGCTGATCAGCCACACAACCATGATGGCCAACGCCGCGATGAACAGGCCGGCGGCGCCAATATTCCACAGGATCCGATCGCGTCGGCTATCATCCCGGTCGGTCAGGCCCCAGCGGCCCAGCAGGAGTCCGAGCGCTGGAATCGCCGGCAGGATGTAGGACATCAGTTTGCCGGTGCTGGCCGAGAAGAATCCAATCACGACCACGATCCAGACCAACAGGAACCGGGACAAGCTATCCGTGCGCCATCCCCGGTTCGCGATCAACCGCCAAGCGGCGCGCACAATAAAAAGTGTCCAGGGTAATAGCAACAGGGGGATGACCATGGCAAAAAACCAGAATGGCTCCGGGTGAAGCTGGATCTCGCGCGTGCCCGTGAAACGCGAAAAATGTTCGTCAATGACGAAATAATGAAAAAAGCCCGGGTTATGCTTCTCCAACAGGAGCATGACCGGGGTCAGCAGTCCGACACACAAAAGAATGGCCCAGGGCACGGACCATGTCCGCAGGGCCGCAGGGCGTCGCTCCCAGAGCAGCCAGATAAAAATAATGGCGGGCGGCAAAATGATGGCGACCGCGCCTTTTGTCAGGAACGCAAGCGCGGCGGCAATGGATGCGACGGAGAATAGCAAAAAACGCCGGCCGCCGGATACGCCCGGCTGACAGCCAAAGAAAAGCGAAATACAGGTCAGGGCGAACCACATAAACAAAAATGAATCGGTCAACAGCAATCCCGTGCCGGCCAGGAAGCCGATCATGGACAGCATGGTCAGGGTGGCAATATCGGCCGTGGTGCGTTCCCATTTTCGACGTGCCAGGAACCAAAAAATGCCGGTCAGCAAGAGCCCGCTTATCAGCAGCGGCACGCGCACGGCCCAATCCCTGGCACCGAACACTTTGATCGCTGGAGCAACCAGCCAGTAAGTCAGCGGTGGTTTTTCATAATAGCGGTAACCCAGCATGTGCATTTCCAGCCAGTTGCCGCTGACGACCATTTCCCGGGGGACTTCGGAATAGCGGCCCTCATCGGGGTCGTTAAAGCCGCGGTAGAACAGAACAATCAAAAACGCGCAGGCGATGACCAGCAGGGATAGGCTGAATAGTTTTTTTTGCAGATTGCTCATGATAATATGCGTTGCGTTTGAAATCGAGTGGGCGCATAGCCGTGTTTTGAGCAAGGCCTCCCAGTGACCATACGCTGCTGGAAGTAATCATACTGCCCAGCCACGTAATGTGGTGGCAAGCCAAAACTCGGAAATTCGCTCAACCAAGGTGTCTTTTTACACTAAAATTCACTCCGGGCGCAAGTTCAGA
>VSJD01000164.1 GCA_008636095.1 Kiritimatiellota bacterium
TCTGAAAGAGTTTGAAGAAAAAACATTAATAATTCTTACTCAAACAACTTGACAGACCACATGCCTGTAATCCGTGGTAAAAAAATCTGCCGGACTTTAGTGACCACAGATGTTTGAGTAGTTACCAGGGAATTATGAAAACCACCGTCATTGTCACCGTCTATAACCGGCCGGCCATGCTGATTGCCTGTCTGCGGGCGCTGGCGCTGAGCACCCAGCGCGTGGATGAAGTGGTAGTTTCAGATGATGGCTCCAGCGCCGACAATGTGCGCCGGATGCAGGCCGCGTTTCCGGATTTGCCTTTTCCCGTGCGCTATGTTCGGCAGGAGGACTGCGGCTACCGGCTGGCCGCCGCGCGCAACAATGCCCTGCGCCAGGCCGCCGGCGATTATATCATATCCCTGGACTGTGACATCCTGCTTATGCCGGATGCGGTTATGGCACACGTGCGTTCAGCACGGCGTGGCTGGTTCCTGGCGGCCAACCGGGCCTGGGTCGGCGCGGTGGAAACGGAAGAGGCGCTCCAACAGGCGATGCATCCCCGGCTATTGGAGGTGCTCTGGGAGGATGCGGACCAGCGGCACCTGCGCCGCGTACACCGTCAATTTCAGCGCAATGTATGGTTGCGCCGCTTCGGATTGGCCAAGCGCCATAAGCCCAAAATTTTAGGGTGCCATTTTTCAATCTTCCGCGAGGATATCGAGCGGGTCAACGGTTTTGACGAGGCCTATGTCGGCTGGGGATTCGAGGACGATGATTTTTCCACGCGTCTGCACAAGGCCGGCGTGCGTGGCCGATCGCTGATTCTGGAAGCCGACGCCCTGCACCTCTGGCATCCCGCCGTGGCTTCCCGCGCGGCCGAGTCAGCCGCCAGCCCGAATCTGGACTATTTCCGGCGCCGGGATGTTCCATCCTTTTGTGTTCAAGGCCTGCGGGCCGGACGACAGACGACAGACGACTGACGACGGATGACGTGACATAAAACGTAGGGCGTCCCCCGTCACGCTGTCTCTTCCTGGCCATCGTGCTACGCTCACGACACATTGGATAAACGATATTCGTTTGGATAAAATGATATGAACACAGAACGCATGCCGACCAGGGGAGCGACCATCCTTGAGCCTTCGCGCAAATTGCCGGTTACGGGAGCATATGATGTTATCGTGGCCGGCGGTGGAATTGCAGGCGTAGCCGCAGCCGTAGCCGCGGCGCGGAATGGAATGTCGGTCTGCCTGTTGGAAAAAACCTGTGCGCTCGGCGGCCTTGCCACGCTTGGCAATGTCACCATGTGGTTGCCGTTGTGCGACGGTCACGGTCGGCAGGTCATCGGCGGATTACCTGAAGAGTTGCTCAAGCTCTCCGTCGCGGATCTGCGCCGTGACAATCAGTCGGCTCGCTTCATTGGAATTCCGCCGTGCTGGCAACCCGGCGGCGATCCGGAGGAACGTAAGCGTATTCGCTATCGAGTGGACTTCAACCCGGCGTCGTACCTGCTTGCACTCGAGAAGTTTGTCAGCGATGCCGGGGTGAAACTGCTGTATGACACCCGTGTTTGTGCTGTGCGCCATAAATCCAATCTCATCAGCCACCTGGTCGTGGAGAATAAGAGCGGCAGGAGTGCCCTTGCTTGCCGGGCCGTAGTTGATGCCACGGGCGATGCCGATATCTGTTTCCTGGCGGGCGAGCAGACGGAAGCACTGGATACAAATGTTCTTACCGGTTGGTTTTACCACCTGCAGGAGAACGGCCTGAGTATAAACCAACTATCCAACGCCTACAGTCCCAGCGGTACGCAAGATGGGGCGGTGGGTCCTTTTTTCCGGGGCGACGATGCCGAACAGGTTACGGCTCAGATCCTTGGCACACGCGACCTGATGCGCAAAAACCTGGCCGATATCCGTACTCGGCATCCGGACGCTGATATTCAAATCGTTTCGTTGCCCACCATCGCTTGCTTCCGCATGACCCGTCGCCTGGTAAGTTCCTTCTCCCTCGGCGAACAGCATATGCACGGGTGGTTCGATGATGCCGTGGGCCTCACAGGCGACTGGCGGAAGCCGGGACCGGTGTATGCCATCCCCTGGCGCGCACTCTGCGGCGTTAATAACCGCAATCTGCTTGTCGCGGGTCGTTGTATCTCCGCCGATACGACGGTCTGGGATGTCACCCGGGCAATCCCAACGTGTGCCCTCACAGGTACGGTAACGGGCATGGCGTCGGCACTGGCTGTTCAACAGTCGGATGGTGATGCCCATTTGCTTTCAGTGTCCGACTTGCAGTGCCGCCTTAAAGGCCAGGGGTTTCTGCTCGATCCCGGGCTGGTAGCGTCTTTGCCGGAATAGGGTCATACCGGGAAGAGCCCGGCGCGGGGAGGTTCCTGTCTTTTGCACCCAAGGCCTGGCCGATGCTTCTGATAACGGTACTGAAAAATGAGCCTTAAATAATATTGACATAGCGCCGTAAACAATACAGGGTCATAATATGGTAAGCGACCATCGATGGCTACGTGCATGTTAAAGCATTCGGTGTTTTCCAAATACAGAAAGGAGGCGGGTTATGTATCGCGCGATTTCTCTCGTTTTAGTCACCGCTTTGATGGCGGCATTCACCTTGGGTTGTACAATCACCAAACCAAAAGCCCCGATTGGGGAACCGCAAGAGCCGCAATATGCAGAAAAAATCGAGATGACAGTCGGGGCCGATCAGTCCATTGTGATGGACGGCAAGAAAGTGAAAATCACCGATATTCCCAAGCAATTAGTGAAAGCGAATGCCAGCAAACATCTGATTATCGTTGTGTATCCGGAATCAAAATTACTGCGGGAAACGCTGGTCACCCTGCTCGATCTGCTCAAAAAGGATGGCTATGACTTCGAGATGGGTGAAGGTTCAAAATACGCGGATGTCCTGACGAAAACGCGAGGCTAACCCAGGTCCCCCCGTCGAATAGCGGAAGCGCCTGCCAGCGCAAGTACGCCTGTAGTGCTGTCAGCGTGTTGCTCCGCGCAACGTCCGGGCGATGGCGGTAATATGTTCAGGTGTGGTGCCGCAACAGCCGCCGATGATATTTGCGCCGGCGGCCAGGAGGGCGGGCACGAAATCGGCCATCATCGCGGGCGTGTCCGGAAACACGTCCACTCCGTTGCGATTGACCGGCAGGCCGGCGTTGGCATGCACGAGAATAGGGACCTCCGGCGCCGCCGCGCGGATTTCTTTCACGACTTCGATCATTTGACGAAACCCATGTCCGCAGTTGGCGCCAATGATGTCGGCCCCGGCTTCCCGGCAGGCTTTCGCCATGTCGGCAGGGCTCACACCCATCATGGTCCGGTAATCCCCTCTGACCGTGCGTTCGAAGGTGAGCGTGCTGATGATTTCGAGCCGGGTGTTTTCACGGGTGGCCTTGATGGCCAGGCAAGTCTCGTCCAGGGCCGACATGGATTCAATCAGCGCCGCATCGGCGCCGCCGGACTCCAGCGCCTGGGCCTGCTCCTTGAACGCGGCGTATAGTTCCTGTTCCGTGACATCGCCCATCAGCAAAAGCTTACCGGTGGGCCCCATCGAAGCAATCACCGATCGTTCCCGGCCGGCGGCCTCGCGCGAAATGGCGGCGGCGGCCCGGTTGAGTTCCGTCACGCGGTCGCCCAGGCCGTAGGCATTGAGCTTCAAGCACGAACCGCCGAAACTGTTCGTTTTGATCATATCGGCGCCGGCGGTCACATAGCTTCGGGCAATATCCAGCACGTCGGCGCGATGGGTCACGCACCACAATTCGGGGCATTCGCCCGGCTTAAGTCCTTTGCGCTGGAGAAATGTACCCCAGGCGCCGTCAGACAACAGCCTGCGGCCTTGCTTTAACTGGTCGGTAATTCGCGGCATGGGATTTCCTCGATTTGTTTGCAAAGTATTATATAATACGCCATGAAAAATTAAAAGGACAAAGGAAGCACCCTATGAAAAGCTATCGTAAAGAATTATGGATGGAAGTGCCGGCCCGGCGCGGATTCGTTAATATCACGCCGGATGTGGAACAGGCCATAGCAAAAAGCGGCATCCGCGAAGGACTGGTCCTAGTGAACGCCATGCACATCACGGCCAGCGTATTCATCAACGACGATGAGAGCGGCCTGCACGCGGACATGGAGCGCTGGCTGGAAAAGCTGGCGCCGGAAAAGCCGCATTCCCAATATCGGCACAACGGCGCCGAGGACAATGCCGATGCGCATCTCAAGCGTTCCATCATGGGCCGGGAAGTGGTGGCGGCCGTGACGGAGGGCAAACTGGATTTCGGTCCCTGGGAGCAGATTTTCTACGGCGAGTTCGATGGCCTACGCCGCAAACGGGTACTCATCAAAATCATCGGCGAATAATGCCCAAGATTGCCAAAGTTGTGGTTGAAATTGCCCTGGACCGCGAATTCGATTACCAGGTACCCGAGGCGCTCAGCGCAACCGTGCGCTTAGGTTCGCGTGTGCACGTGCCGTTCGGGCATTCCACGGCCCGCGGCTACGTGGTCGGCTTTGCCGATCATTCCGACCGGCACGATCTTAAGACGATCACCGCGCTGATCAGTCCCAAGCCGCTCATTAACGAGACGATGTTGAAACTGGCCCGCTGGATTGCGGATTATTACGCCGCCACCATCGAACAGGCCATTCGCACCGTTCTGCCCTGTGCTGTCCGGCGTAAGGGCGCGGGTTTCATCGAACACACGCTCGTGACCATCGCTGATCCGGTACCGGATGCGACTGCGCTCCGGGCGTTGCGCCAGCGCGCGCCCAAGCAGGCGGCGGTCCTGGACGTTTTACAACGCGACGGCACATTGCCGTTGAATGTCCTGGCCCGCGCGGCCGGCACGACGCCCTCCGCCGTTAAAAGCCTGGCTGATAAAAAATTAGTCGTCCTCACCCGCGCGACTGCCTTGCGCGATCCGCTGGCCGATCAGGTGATTCTGCCGACCGAACCCCTGGCGCTGTTTACTGAGCAGGCCGTGGCGCTGGGCTTGGTCAAGCAATCCATGGATACGCTCAAGCCTTCCGTGGTGCTCCTGCACGGTGTGACCGGCTCGGGCAAAACGGAAGTTTATCTGCAGGCCATTCGCTATGGCCTCGACCAGGGCCGCGGGGCTATCGTGCTGGTGCCCGAAATATCGCTTACGCCGCAGACGGTTGAACGGTTCCGCAGTCGGTTCGGCGAGACTATTGCCGTGTTGCACAGTCATTTATCGGACGGCGAGCGGCATGACGAGTGGTATCGCATCTATGAAGGCAAGGCGCGGATCGTGGTGGGCGCGCGGTCGGCCCTCTTTGCGCCGGTGGCGCGGCTGGGCCTGATCGTGGTGGATGAGGAGCACGAACCCAGTTACAAACAGGCCGAGGCGCCGCGTTACAATGCGCGCGACGTGGCCGTCATGCGCGGACGCCTGGAGCCGTGCGCCGTCCTGCTGGGGTCGGCCTCGCCGGCGTTGGAGTCTTTCTGCAACGTGCGCAACGGCAAATACGCGCTCTCCGAGCTCACGCATCGCGTGGACCACCGCCAGATGCCCCGCATGCGGATTGTGGATATGCGCGTGGAAGCGGAACAGTCCGGGCGGATAGACGTTTTTTCCCGCGAGTTGGTGGAAGCCATCCGTCAGCGGCTCGACCAGGCCGAGCAGACCATGCTTTTTTTAAACCGCCGGGGTTTTTCAACCTCGGTGTTGTGTCCGGCTTGCGGCTACGTGGCCGTTTGCACCAACTGCGCCGTGAAAATGACCTGGCACAAGGGCTGTGACGAAATCCGTTGTCACATTTGCGGACGAGTACAGCGGACGCCCGGGCGCTGTCCGACTTGCGGCGTGCCCACGCTCAAGTTCAGCGGTATTGGCACCCAGCGTGTCGAGGCCATCATGCGCACGCTGTTTCCCAAGGCGCGGATCGAGCGCATGGACGCCGATACCACCACCCACAAGCATGCTTACAGCCGCATCCTGGGCGATTTCAAAGCCGGCAAGATTGATGTCCTGATCGGCACGCAAATGATTACCAAGGGACTGCATTTTCCGGGTGTCACGCTGGTGGGTGTGATTTGCGCGGACTTAAGCCTGCACATGCCGGACTTCCGTGCGGCAGAACGGACGTTCCAGTTATTGCTCCAGGTGGCCGGGCGCGCCGGGCGCGGCGATGTGCCGGGCGAAGTGATCGTGCAAACCTTTGCCCCGTTTAACCCGGCCATTCAAGCCGCGCGCCGGCTGGATTACCAGGGCTTTTGCGACCAGGAACTGGAGTCGCGCAAGGAACTGCTGTATCCGCCGTTTGCGCATCTTATTTGCATCACGCTGGAAAGCCTGCGTGCGGAAGCCGTGGAACGCACCGCGCAGGCGCTTGCCGTGCGGCTTAAGCCGGCATTGCCCAGGGCGGTCATCCTGGCCGGGCCCATCCCGGCGCCGTTGAGCCGGGCCAAAGGCCATTACCGGTTTCAGATCGTCATGCGTTCGGCTTCGGTCAAGGCCATGACCGTGCCCCTCAAGGAAGCGCTGAAAGCGTCGCGCTGTCCGCCCGGTGTGCGGATTGCCGTGGATGTTGACGCGCTTTCCATGATGTGAATGGATTCTTTTTAGCTGTGTCCGTGCTTGGTAAATGTGTCTCGAATTCGGTTCGGGGAAGGCGGCGGCGATCTCGGGCCGCCTGCCGGTTTGCCGTGCTCGCATGGACACGAGTCCGATGACATCGCGCGGCGCACCGCCATTCGGCCCAAGCCTTGTCCGCCGAAGCGACGGATTGCCTTGCTTTCCCGAATCCGCCTCCCGCCGTCGCTAAAAGCTATGGCGGGCAGGCCGGCGGAAACCGAATTCGATCCACGGTGGCATCCGCCTTCGCTAAGAAGCTACGGCGGGCAAGTCGCTATCGCGGAAATCAACGGTTGTTGTTTGTGATGTTGTTCTTTGGCTTTTGCGCTAACGCGCGGTGCGCCATGCCGTAAGCGTGGCAAGCCGGCATCCCTGTCCCGTTCCGAGCGGGATACGGCAAACTTGCCGACACGTTTCGAATCCCGGGGCGGGAACCGAAATGCGTGGCGCGGACGCCATCGCGCCTGCAAACCAGGCGCGATATTTTTCAGTTGTGTCTTCAAATGATTCATGTTGTATCGGTTTACATACAACAATCGTCGAAATATCAACTATTCCATGCCATGAAATAGTAATAGTTTAGATCAACAAACCAAACCTTTGTAAAATAGCCTATCATCTGTTATGACGGCCGTCACAACAGATATAACATGAAAGAAGGGGGGCGATACGGTTTTTCGCTTAAATGCGCCAAACTATCACATGAAATAAATGCTTTACAGGTGGACGAAAAAGGGATAATTTAGTACTGAAAACGGTATTAAAAGGAGTGCTTCTATGAATGCTATCGCCGCGCAGGAAATTAAGAGACGAGGCATCGCCGCTGTGGATAGCCTGGTAGCACAGGGGCCGGTCCGGATCGTGAAGAGCAACCGTCCCAAATACGTCATCATGACGGACGCCGACTACGAGACCATGCTGGGCGACCTTGCGGAAGCCCGCTTGACGGCTTCCGAGGCGGACGTCAAGGCCGGCCGTGTCTGCCGGGGCAGCGCCGCGCAGTTGATCCGCGATATCCACAAGGGAGCATGAAGTGAGTAATCCCAAGGGACCCTTCACGCTTGTCTGGACGGAGACCTTCATGCGAACGGCCAGGAAGTTTGTGCGCCGTCATCCCGACCTGGCCGGACTCGTGAATGACGTTATTCGTCAGATCGAGGCGGATCCCTTTGTGCCGCGTCTGCGCCTGCATCCTTTGCATGGCCGCCATCAGGGCAAGCATGCCGTGCGGCTGACCTACGCGGACCGCATTGTTCTCGTCCTCCGGGTTTTGAACGGCGAAATCACGCTTCTGGACATTGGCACCCATGACGAGGTTTATCGCGATGCCTGAATGAGTAGTTAACAATTGATATGACGCAGAAACCAAACATCCTTTTGTTTGTCACTGAGCAACACCGTGGTGATTGCCTCGGCATTGAAGGCCATCCGGTGTTGATGACGCCAAATATGGACGCGATTGCCGGCGCCGGTGTTCGGTTCACACGGGCGTACTCAAGCTGTCCCACCTGTATTGCCGCACGCCGCTCCTTGCTTTCAGGCCAGTTTCCTGCCACCCATGGCATGGTGGGATATCAAGAAGGTGTACAGTGGGACATAGAGAACACACTTCCGTCCGTCCTGGCCAAAGCTGGCTACGAGACATGCTGGGTGGGACGCAGCATGCACCAGTATCCGCCGGAGAAGCGGTTTGGATTCGAACATATGACCACGCTGAGCAGTCGCTTTCAGAGTGACTACATGAACTTCTTCCAGCAACGCAATCCGGACGACTGGGAAGGCCCCTGGGGCACCGGTGTCATGCACAACGACTGGACGGCGCGGCCCTGGCACCTCGAAGAGGATCTGCACCCTACGAATTGGACCGTCCATGAGGCCCTTCGATTCCTGCGCGATCGCGACGCATCCCGCCCATTTTTTTTAGTCGTGTCTTTCCTTGCTGCGCATCCCCCTCTGCTTCCTCCAGCCTTCTACCTTGAACGTTACATCCGAACCGGTGTGCCTGAACCTGTAGCCGGGGATTGGGCTGTGCCGCCTCCGGATGGTGGGAAAGGCATGGATGTATCTTCTTCCCGTGTGGATTTGCGCGGCGAGGCATTGCTTTGCGCACGGGCCGGATACTACGGACTACTCAACCACCTGGACGACCAAATCCGCCGCCTCCTAAATCCTGTTTGCGGCATTGACCAGATGACGGGAAACAACACGGTGGTGTTGCTCACGAGTGATCATGGTGAGATGCTGGGCGATCACTATTTATGGCGCAAAACTATGCCGTACGAACCATCGGCGCGCATTCCGTTTCTCCTGCGTGCCCCGCAACGCTTCGGCATCCGGCCAGAAACGGTCGTGAACGAACCGGTCGGTATCGAGGACATCATGCCCACATTGCTCGATCTGGCAGGCGTGGCCATACCGGATACCGTCGAAGGCCGGAGCCTGCTGCAATTGGCCCGTGGAGAAAAAGTCGAGTGGCGCCGGTACATGCACATCGAGCATGCGCCCGTCCACCATTCTCTGACGGACGGAAAAGAAAAGTACATCTGGTTCGCCGCCGACGGACGCGAACAATTCTTTCGCCTGACGGCAGACCCGCAAGAATGCCGCAACCTTGCCAAAAAACCTGAGGAAACCGGTCGGATATCGTACTGGCGAGGTGCGCTGATTAATAAACTTAAAAACCGCTCCGAGGGGTTTACCGACGGAACCAGACTTATTTCCGGGCGGCCGTATCCAGCAGTGCGCCAAGCAGGTCGGGGAAAATGAGATAGGCCTATTGCACAAATGGACAACGGGTCCTGTCCCACAACTTACGGAATCCTTGGCGGAAGCTATTCCGGCGAGGCATTGCACTGAACCCGCCTCGCACCGCATGGAAGAGCGCCTGCTCGATTTCTTTATGCGCACGACCGATATTCTCCCGCGCTAGCCAGACTCGCGGGAGGTCTGCCGTTTGTCGATGAGAATTAGCCTGAGCGAACAAGTCGAGAGGAGGCGATGTCCTCAAGCCAACCTGTTAGTCGGTCAAATACTGATCAACAATCCCTTCCGCGGCGTCCGGCATGACACCGACGGCGCGGGCCAGGTCAATTATGGTATAGCGCTCGCGCATCTGGTGGGCATGGTGCGCGGCGGCCAGGAACCGGTCGCGGGTACAGCCGATATCATCCAGGCGATGGGCGGCACCCGCCGCGCGCAGACACTGCTTGATGGCCGCCGCCGTCCGCGTCATCGGCTTCAGCTCGGCGCGCAGACTATCCCACAATCCCGGTTCCGCGCACAAGCGTTTTACGGCGCGTTCCGCTTTGCGGCGTTTAAGCGCATGCTCTTCCTCCACGACGGGGGTCAACGCCTGCCAGTAGGCCTCATCGGTGGGTTCGACGTGGAGTTGAA
>VSJD01000163.1 GCA_008636095.1 Kiritimatiellota bacterium
AGCATGGCGCAGCGAGCGCCAGGACGCGCTCGTAAAGCGCGCAGGCGAAAATCGTGCCCAGGCCCACCTGGCGGCCGTGATAGTCGTGCGGCACACCGTGAATGGCGGCAGTCATGTCCAGCACGTGGGAAATCATGTGCTCACCGCCGGAGGCCGGGGCGGATGTGCCGGCCATGGTCATGGAAACCCCGGAATAAATCAGGGCTTGGAAGAGCGCTTCGATCGCATGGGGCTCCCGTGCGCGGATCGCCTCCGGGTGCGCCATATAGGCCGGCTCCAGTTCGCGAATCAGTTGCGCGCAGACGGGACAGTAATACTCCTCGAACAGCAACTGGTTGAGTTTCCAGTCGGTCATGCTGACCGACTTGGCCAGGACGTCGCCGAAACCGGCGGCGGTCAACTCGCAGGGGGCCTGCTGGATCACGGAGGGATCCGCCGCAATGATCCGCGGCACTGTTCCGTTAAGCACGCGTTTTACGCCGTGAATGGATGGCGCAATGTTGTTTGAGGCGTAGCCGTTCATGGAAGCCGACGTGGCGACCATGGCGTACGGCAGTTTTGCGTCGCAGGCCTGCCACTTGCCCGGCGACGTGGCGATCCATTTGACCAAGTCGCTGATCGTACCACTGCCGACGGCCAGGAAACCGTCGCAAGGTGACAGCCGGGAACAAAGTGTATCCCGGGTGATGTCGTCACAGATGGGACCGCCATGCGGAGTGTCCGGCACGATAAAGACTTGAACAATCCGGCCGGCCTGATTCAAAACGGTCTCGCATTCACGGCCGATCAGGGGATAGGTCCGCTCGTCGGCCACAAGATTTATCCGTTGGCCGGCAAGATGCCGATCCAGCAGGGATGGCAACTGTTGAATAGCCGTTACGCAATAAACGACGGCACGGATGGGGACCGAATGCGTTTTGCCGCACTCGCAGGCAAACGATTTGCCGAGTAAATCGGCAGGGTGCACGTTTAGCTCTTCACCACCTTGCGGACGGCTTCCAACTGGCCGGCGCTACCCAGGTACCGATTCTTTTCGGCGATGTATTTGGCAAATTCAACCATAAACACCTTGCCCGGAGGCCGCAGATCGAAATTCTCCGGGTGTTCCTTGAAATATTCGCGGTGCACGCGGCACCAGACCAGGCGGCCATCGGTGTCGATATTCACCTTGGTTACGCCCAGCTTGGCGGCCTTGAGGAACTGACTGGCATCCACGCCCTTGGCGCCCTTCATCGCGCCGCCGGCGGCATTGATCCGGTCAACTTCGTCCTTGGGCACGGAGCTGGAGCCGTGCATCACCAGTGGGAATCCCGGCAGGAGTTTCTGGATGGCCGCGATGATCTCGAAGTGCAGGCCCTGCGAGCCGGCAAACTTGTAGGCGCCGTGGCTCGTGCCGATGGCGCAGGCCAGACTGTCGCATTCGGAGCGCTTGACGAAATCTGCAGCTTGGGCCGGATCGGTAAGGTGGACCTGGTCTTCAGAGACGGAGATATGCTCCTCGACGCCGCCCAACTGGCCCAGCTCCGCCTCGACCACGATATTTTTGGCATGGGCGGCCGCGACCACGCGCTTGGTGATGGCGATGTTTTCTTCATAGGACTTCATGCTGGCGTCAATCATGACGGAGCTGTAAAACCCGCTCTTGATGCAATCCAGGCAGGCTTCTTCGTCACCGTGGTCCAGGTGCACGGCGAAAATGGCGTCCGGAAAGATCTGGTCCGCCATGCGGATCATGGCTTCGAGCATGCGCTTGTCGGTGTAGGATCGGGCGCCCTTGGAAATCTGGATCATAAACGGGGCCTGGCTTTCCAGGTTTCCCCGGAACAGGCCCATGGTCTGCTCCAGGTTGTTGATGTTGTAGGCGCCGACGGCGTATTTGCCATAGGCGTGTTTGAACAATTCCCTGGTGTTGACAATCATGGGTATCTCTCCTTGATTAAGATTCGGAACATGGTGCGCACGTGAAACTTTCCTATATAGCAGTTTACGGGCCGGCGTCAATCTTTTTTCCTGCGAAGATTCTTGCCACGGATATCACGGATAACACTGATCAGGGCAAAAAATCCATTTGCATGTTCTCAGGTCGTTTGATTTTCTTCTGAACCAGAAGTATCCGTGCCATCCGTGGTGATCCCAAGTTTTTCGCATTTCGTTCTTGCAATTTTCCAGACAAGCAATGATAATACCAACAATCAGCAGGAGGTATGGCCATGGCGAACGAAGACACAATCAACGAATCGTTAATCAACGAATCGTTTCCCGCAGAAGATATTATCTTCGAGTGCGGGGTTTGTGGCAAGAGCCTGGTGATCAACTCGCTGGGCGCGGGGCTTACGATAACCTGCCCCGACTGCGGCGCCGAACAGCAGGTGCCGTCGTCCGGCGGCGTGGAAGTTGCCAGCCCTGCAGTCGAGCCGAACGCTGCCACAACGGATGTTGCCGCAGCGGTGGCCGACGATCAGGAGGTGGAACACGAACTCCCTGAAATTTCCGACGTGCTGGCTGATGCTCGCGAGCAGATCAACACGCTCAAATCGGAAAACGACGAATTACAGTTCCGGCGCCGGTTTCTGGAAAAGCGCCATGCCCTCGCTTCCCAGAGCCTGCAAGCGTTGCAGCGGGAAATGATCACGATCCGCAAAGCGATGGATCGGACGGAAGCGATTCTGAAGACCATGGAAGATCCGTCTGCCAGCGACACCCAGCCGATGGGCTGAATAAGAAATGCAGAATGTGATAGGAGAGGTGTTCAGTGTTCGGTGTTCGGAGTTGCATGACCGATGGACCAGCCTGCCCGCAGGACTTCGTCCAGCGATGTAGGCGGGTGCCGTTGGGTCGTCGCCGAGACAGCCGACGAGTATGGCAAGCCACAGGAACTACTGCTTTCTGGTTGGCTCCCGAACTCCGAACGCTGAACACTGAACACCCCGTTAGTTAGCATTTCCCAGCAGCGGCGCGAGGCATTCCTTCAGTTCGGCTTCCAGGTTGCGCGCTTGATAGCGTGCCAGGCGTTGTTGCTGGCCGCGCACCACGGCCTCGCGGAATGGCCCGCGGTGCGTGAGTTGCCCCATCATTTCGGCGATGTAATCCCAGCGTTTTTCCCGGACCAGGACCCCCGCGCCGTCAAGCGTTTCCGGCACTGCGTCGGCGGCATAGGCCAGGATCGGCAAGTTGTGTGCCATGCTTTCGATGAGCGGAATGCAGAAGCCCTCGTGCTCGCTCATGCACAGAAACAGGTGAGCGGCCTCGTAATAGGCGGTCAACTCGCACTGCGGCACCGCGCCGGCAAAGACCACCTGGTTGAGGTTGAGGTTACGGGCATAGACGGTTAGCAGGGCCTGGTAACGCTCCAGTCCCGCAAACGAGCCGACGTGAATGAAACGCGCGTTCGGCTCCACGGTTTTCTGAAAATAATTAAATGCGCAGAGCGCATCCTCGATACGTTTATTCGGCGCACAGCGCCCCACGAAAAGGATGTTGATTCGATCGTCCCTGAGCGCGCGGAGCACGCGACGGTCAGCGCGTACGTTAATCGCGCCAAAATTCAGCACGAGCGGCATCACATGCACGGCCGGGTATCCCAGGGCAATCAGTTCCCTGGCATTGAATGGGCTGTCGGCCATGTTGACGGCGGCCGTTTTTGCCAGGGTGCGGGCCTGGTCCCGGCCCCAGGCCAGATCGCGCGCGAGTTCTTCCTGCAGGCCCCGGAAAAAATGAGCGGGGGTGATATTGTGGTAGCGTAGGACTTTGTGGCAGGCCAGGCTCTCGAAAATGTCGTTTACGGCCGATCCGATCGAGAGATGCAGGAACGCGATATCATCCGGTCCCATGATTTCGGCGGCCCGCATGGCATCGCGGGCCTCCTGGCGCAGGGCCGGGCCCGTGTGGTTCAGCTCGCAGAAAATCTCGGCGGGATGGCCCCAGCGGCGGAACAGCGCGCGCAGGGTCAGCGCCTCGTTGCTGATGGCGTCGCCGGCGGTGAACCCCGCCACAAACTGGTGAATAGCCTTCATGTTCGATGGGCGGCAAACTGCCGCAGGGCGTCTTGAAATTTACGGTTGATGGTACTCCAGGAGTATTCGCGCAGAACATAGGCCCGGCCGGCCGCGCCCATTGAGCGGCGCAGACTTTCCTGCTGGAGGAGCGCGAGCAGCTCTTCCTCAAATTCCGGATACATCCGGAACCAAAGGCCTCCGTTGCTTTTCCGGCAATGATCCCGGTTGACCAAACAGCGCGCGTGTACCAGCACGGGCGTGCGGGCCAGCCAGGATTCCAGGATGACAATGCCAAAGCTTTCGTTTATGGATGGATGGCAGAACGCCACTGCGCCGGCAAAGGCCTCGTGCTTTTCCTCTTCCGAAAGAAACCCGACATCCAGCAGATGCGGTTGCAACTCGGCGGGTGGCGTGAGCTCCCCCGTGCCGGCCACCACCAGCTTGACGTCCTTCCCCGTGCGGCGGCGGAATAGCGTTACATAATCCAGCAGGAGCGGGGTGCCTTTGCCGCCTTCGCGTCTCCCGGCATAGATCACGTAGGGCGCCGTAAGACCGTGGTTACGGGCGAAGGCATCGGGCGAGGCCTCGAACGGATTGAGACCCATACCCACAACTGCGCCGGAAGATTCCGGCAGGTCATACAGCCGGCGGGCCAGCGCGCGTTCCGGCTCGGAATTAAACAGACAACCGGCGACGCTCCGGAACATTTCACGGAAGGCGCGGGTATAGGCAAAGCCTTCGTCGTGCAGGCAGGGCACCAGGAGCGTTTTGGCGGGAGCCAGGCGGCTGGCGAAATACACCAGCCCAAACAGGTAGGGCCCCATCACGATCCAGTCGAATTCGTCGCCATGGGCTTGCAAATAATTGCACAGGGCGCGGCTGTTGACGCTGTTCCGCAGCCAGGTCTGCTCGTCGGCCTCTGTGAAATGACTCCGGCGGCTGATGGCGTCCTGAACGCGCAGAAACGCTTGCGTGTCGCGGTCGGCATCCACGGGGAAAAAAATAACGTCCAGGGCCCCGATCCGGCGCGGGCCGGGCTGGAGTTCATTGGCCCAAGTGAAGTGATTTTGGGCGCAGGTGGTCAGGAAAGTGACGCGATGTCCGGCGGCGACGGTCTGCTGGGCAAGCGCTTTCAGGAGTGTTTCCGCGCCGCCGACCGTGGCGCCTTCGGCAAAACGCGGACAGACGAAGGCTATACGTTCGGCGGTCGGTGTGACATGATGCATAGAAGTTTCGATCCTTTGCGGTTCTCACGAACCGCCGCTACACCTGGTGTAGTAGCCGTTCGATAGAACGGCCATTACCGCGTCAGCCGCCTAATTTAGCTTTTTCCTCTTCGAGGGCCGCCAGGCGGCGTTCGAGGTCACGGAGGCGGTTGCGATATTTTTCGTCCAGGCCTTCGAGGGCCGTGACCAGCAGGCCGTTGACCTGGTTCTGCTGGGACCAGAGACGATAGGTATAGAACTTCAGCAGTTTCCAGAGGATCTTTTTTAGGCCCACCAGTATTCCGGCGCCCAGCCGGCGCCGCTCGCGGATTTCGAAATCATTAATGTCAATGAAGACCGCATTGCGCAGGCAGTCCAGGTAATACCGCAGGAACGCTTCGTCATCCTGCAGATTGGCCAGGTTAGTCCGCTCGGCCTGGGCGAGGGCCACATCACGGTAGACGCCACGCTCCATCTTGCGGGCCACGGCGGCCTGGATCTCAGCCATGAGGCATTCGACATCCACGCCCTCCGCACCGATCTGGAATAGGGGTTCAGTCATAAAAATGCAAAATTAAGAATGCAAAATGCAGAATTTTTAAATATCTTTTGCTAGCCTGACCTATTCATGAAGATTTCAAATCTTCATAAACAGGTCACCCGAAGGGCTTCGACGTGAGCCCTTCGACTTTGCTCAGGACTCGTGCTCCCCTCGGCCTGAGCTCTGGACGAAGGCAGGGCTAACCTTGAGCAAGTCTGCGATTTTTGCAGACGCGTCGAAATTTCAAAACCCTTGGCTTTTAAATGCTTATGAATGAAAATGCCGTTTTCATGAATAATGCAGGCTAAAAAGTATAATTCAACCAGAGGCCATACTCCAGCTCTTTCAGCCGGAAATCGGTGATTTTATCCCATCGTTCCAGGACGTAATACACGTTGCCTTCCAGGGATATGCTTTTATAGATAGGAATGCAGAGTCCCAGCATCATTTGCCAGTAGAGGTCCAGCCAATCGCCTTCACCCTTGTCGTCGCGGATATAACTGGTCAGGATGCCGACGCCACCGCGGAATATCCGGTCCTTGACAATGATGTTGGCCTGGGGTGTGATGACGTAATCGGTTTTGTTGGTATGGGGCGCGTCCCGGGTGCCGGATACATCGGGCGAGAAATCGGCGCCCAATTTCAGGCCGATATGTTCTTCGGCAAAGGTATACGCCAGCCCGTAGGAGATGTCGGCATTACCGTAGGGCAGGTCGGTAAAAACGGTGTTTTCCGTATGATAGCGGCCGCCCACGCTCAGGGAGTGCGGGCTTTCGGCAAGTACCGGCTGGATCGAAAGCGCGAGGACGATACCCAGGGCGGCGCGTGTCCACCGGTATTGGCATGGGGTGTTCATGGGTTGTTCCTTAGAATGGGGAACTAATTTCACAAGGTGTTCAGTGTTCGGTGTTCAGGGTTCGGATCGGTATACTCGTCGGCTGACTCAGCGACGGACTGCCGTTCAAGTGACTTCTCGATACCATCTTCATGCCGCTCCTCGGCCAGACATGTATGGCTAAGATCACAAAAGGCTTGCCTATTGCCTCTTGGTTCATCTGACATGCTCCTCCGAACACCGAACACCGAACACCGAACACTAAACAATCACTATTTGGCGCAACCAAATCAAAATCAGAACTGCCGGGCCAGATCGCGCGCGGTCAGGAATTCGGCCCCGCGTTCCTTCAGCCGCACCACCAGGCGGTCGAGTTCCTTGGCCGCGACCTGCCCGCAGTTTTTTACGGTAAAGGGGTCGGGGCGCACGGACCCTTCCCCGAAATGAATGAGGCCCTGCGGCATTTCATAGAATTCCCACGGGTGGAAATAAAAGCACAGGACCGCTGGCAGGCGCTTGCGCGCGTAGAACCGGAGCATGGCGTCGATGTGTACCATGATGGCCCCGGCGCCTTCCGTGCGGAAAAGCGGCCATTGGTCGCGGTCCCGTCCGTAAGGATCCTTGCTGGTGATGGTCATGTCGGCAAAATTAGGAATTTCGACGATCCGCATGCGGCCTTCCCGGGTCCAGTCCTTGCGGCTGGGATGGTAGGGGACCAGTCGTTTCTCGTAAAAGTAGAGCGGGTAGGAAGCGTCGGCCACGAAGCCGAGGTCCTCCAGAGCGTTTACCATGCCGGTGCTGCCCCACAGGCGCGGCGCGCGGAAGGACACGATCTTCTTGCCCAACGCCTGGCGGACCCATTGGTTGGACACTTTGATGCGGTGATAACATTCCTCCGGCAACATGGGCTTGATGCCGGGAATGGGAAACAACTCGTCGCCGATAGTTTCGTGGTAGAGCGTGTGCGAGCCCACCTCATAGCCGGCGCGATCCACCTGCTTGACAATCCGGGGATACCGGCGGGCGGCGTCCCCCGTGAAGAAAAACGTGGCGGTAAGATCGTGTTTGGCGAGGATATCCAGAATGCGCGGCGTGCCGTGAACGAGCCCCTTGTAAAAGGGGGTCCAACTCCCGATATCCGTTTCCATATCGAACCCAAAAACGACGCGAGGATGCATAGGAATACCTTAAAAATCAGGCAAATACTTACCACGGATTTCACTGATGGCACGGATACCCGCCTGCGCCGGGCTTCGGCGGGCAGGGAGGAGAAAGCTTTTTCTTCTCATTTATTTTTGCCCCTGTCTCCATCAGTAATCCGTGGTTATCTTTTTTCTACTTGATTTCAACGATCTTGCGGAAACGCTTGGAAAATTCCTCGATGCCTGTTTTCGTGATGCGCGCACCAGTCTCCCAGCGCAGGCCGTATTGTCGGCCATACAGGAAGGTATCCACCTGGAAGGTCATGTTTTCAAGCAGGGGATACGTGGAGGTGGTTTCCATCCAGGGCCGTTCCACTTCGTGCATGCCCAGCCCGTGGCATGGGCCGTACAAGGCGTTCTCGCCGTAGCCGCGCCCCTTGACAAAGTCGAAGAAATTCGTGGCCACCTTGCCGGCCGGCACACCGGCTTTCATCCATTCCATGGTCTTCAGATGCGCTTCCAGGCCGAAGGATACCAGGTCGCGCATTTTTGCCGGCATTTTGCCCATGCAGATAGGCATTCCCACGCTGGGCGAATAACCGGCCACGCGCGCGCCGATGTTGAGCTGAACAAGGTCGCCCTTCTTGATCACCCGGTGGCCGGGCCGTCCAATGGCGTGCGAGCTGTTTATCCCGGCCAGCACATAGGTCGGGTGCGCCTCGTATTCCGCGCCATGCCGGTAAAACGCTTCCTGTGCGATACCCACCACCTGGAGTTCGGTCATGCCCGGCTTAATGCGTTTCAGGACCGCGTCCATGGCCAGCTCCGACACCCGGAAGGCTTCCCGCAGGATGGCGATCTCCGGCTTGCTCTTGATCATGCGCATCTGGTAGATGAGATCGTCGGCCTTGATAATTTCCGCGGCCGGCAGGGCCGCGCGCACGGCGTCAAAAACACTGACGGACATGGCGGTGTAGCCGGCAATCCCCAGTTTTTTTACACCGCGGCCGCCATTGGCGGAAGAAAAAATTTCCTTGAAACTGTCAAGCGGGATGCTTGGATAATCCGGCTCGGCGGATTCGCGATAGTACAGGATTTTTTTGATGGCGGGAATTACGCTGTGGTCGCGGGCAAAGGTTGCGCTTTCCGGACCGATGAGCAGGGTTGGCGCGCCTTCAGCGGGGATGAACACGCCCGCACTTTCGAAAATCGGCCAGTAGTCCGAGAAATAACGGACGTTGGCGAACTCGGCCTCGTCGCTGTGGGCCAGCAGTCCGTCCAGGCCGCGCGCCTTCATCAGGCGCTGGGCTTCCGTTTGGCGGCGTTTGAATTCCTGTAACGGTATTTTGACAACCATTGTCTCCTCCTTGATGCGGCACATGCGCACCGCGATATTTATTACAACTCACGAAAAACGAAGCACAGTATAAACACAACCTGGGCCAAGGCAAGCCGGAATTGGACAGCCGTCATTACGTGGGGGGCGGGGGCTGGCGCAGTTATCGAAACTCTTTCCACTCCGGTTCATTCTGGAAAATAAAGCGATAATAATCCTTGCCTTCGAGCCGCGCGGCGGCTTCCTCGTCAACCACAATGGTGCAGTGCGGATGCAATTGCAGGGCGGAGGCGGACACCATGGCAGTGATCGGACCTTCGACGGCCTTGGCGAGGATATCGGCCTTGGTCTTTCCGGTGGCCAACAGAGCACAACGTTTGCTGTCCAGGATTGTGCCCACCCCCATTGTGAGCGCCCGGCGGGGCATGCGCGCCTGGTCGCCGAAGAGCGGGCCGTTGGCGGCCACCGTCTGGGGCGTCAGTGTCTTGGCCCGTGTGCGCGAGCGCAGGGCGGAGAGCGGTTCATTGAAGCCGATGTGCCCGTCGTGGCCGATGCCCAGCAATTGAAAATCAATGCCGCCGGCTTGCCGGATGACATGTTCATATCGGGCGCAGGCCGCATCCAAGTCGGACGCCATGCCGTCCGGCAGGTGCGTGTTGCGCCGGTCAATGTTGATCTTGGAAAACAGGTGATGATTCATGTAAAACCGGTAGGAATGATTGTCCTCCGGCGGCAGGCCCACGTATTCGTCCAGATTGAACGTCCGGCAACGTGAGAAGTCGAGACCTTCCTGTTTATGCATGTCCGCCAGCAAGGCATAAACCCGTTCCATGGTCCGCCCGGTGGCCAGGCCGAGCACAAGGCGTGGGTTCTGACGCAGGGCCTTGGCGATCAGGCGCGCGACCAGCTGTGTGGCCGCCGCGGCATTCGGTTGAATGATGACTTCCATGACGTATGCTCTTGTCTGTCTCCATGGTGGACCGTGTCTCGAATTCGGTTCGGGAAAAGCGGCGGCGATCTTGGGCCGCCTGCGGGTTTGCTCCGCTCGCATGGACACGAGTCCGATGCTTCACGTAGCGCACCCACACTCGGCCCAAGCTTGCCTTGTTTTCCCGAATCCGCCGTCGCTAAAAGCTATGGCGGGCAGGCCGGCGGAAATCGAATTCGAGCCACGGTAGCCATCCGCCTTCGCTAAGAGCTACGGCGGATAAACTGCTATCGCGGAACGCAACGTTTGCTGGTGATTTTTGTTCTTATTCCGTCATTCGGCGTTGGGCGTTCGATGTTGGATGTTCGATGTTTGCTTCTACTTATACGCTCAACACTTCACGTACTTTCAACCCGGATATTCCTTGGCGTTCTGGGGCATGGATAGAATTACTTGCTTGGCGGGGAGCTTGGCCCGTAATTGGGTCAGTTCATCCGCGCCGCCAGGCTCCGCCGAAGTGCTGCGCCCGGGCGAGCCAGTCAGGGGCAAGGCGACCTGGCCGCCTTCGATCACGGACCGGCAAAGCGCCATCATGATTTCAAACCCTTTGTAGGCGCTGGCAAAGTGACAGGGATGAACCTTGCGGTCGTCGTCAAGCCAGTCGGCCATCTGTTGGATATACGGCGGCATGTCGAGGTCGTAATTCATGCAGCCGGGGCCTGATTGCACGCCGTTTTTTGTGACGGCGCGCCAACCGCCGCCGGTAAGCACTTCCGCGAATCCCTCCGTACCCTGGGCACCCATGCGGCACTTGCGCCACCAGTAATCCACTTCCGGCACGTCCGGCGCGCCGGCGCCACATTCCACGATGCCGCGAACGCCGTTGTTAAAATGAATGAACCCGGCGATATAATCCGGCGACGGATGCGCATCGGCCAATTTTCCGCGACCGGCCGCTTGGGCCATGACCCATGCGGCGTCCGCGTTACCGTTAAACCAGCGCAGGTAATCAATCAGATGACTCAGCATGTGCGTCATCCAGCCGGTCGCGGTGCCGTAAACCGTATGCACACGGCCCAAAGCGCCGCCGGCAATGATTTCGTGCACCTTCTGATAATGAACGCCATAGCGATGCTGGTGGCTGACCACGGCTTTGACGTTCGCGGCATCCAGCAGGTGCTTGATCTCCAGGCCCTCGGCGCTGGTAAGCGCCACCGGTTTCTCGAATGCGATCAGCCGGGCGCCGCTCTCGATCCCTAACCGGATCATGTCCTTGCGCAGATTGGGTAACGTGCAAAAGCAAAACAGGTCCAGCTTGGCGCTCTGGATCATCGCCTGGGCGTTGGTGAATACGGGGGGCGAGCCTAATTTAGACGCTGCCGTTGCGAGACGCGCCGGGTCCAAGTCGCAAATGCCCACAAGCTCAAAGCGGCTATTCGCTTTGAAAGTGACCGCATGGTGCAATCCGCGTTTGCCCATGCCGACGATACCAACACGATAAGGGGCCTTCATGATTACCTCCTGGATGCGTAATGCGACGGAACGATAAACGAACAAAGCAAACATCGAACATCGAACACCGAATGAAAAAGACAAAGCATGATTTTTTCCAACACTTACTTTGTCGGCACAGCCCGCGTTAGCCGTTTAGCTTTTGCTTCATCCGCCTTTTTCCCGTGTCACGTCCGGCGTCCGGTCCCGACTCTCCGAGAAGTCGGGATTGTCCGTCTTCCGTTCGAAGTTGGATGTTCGATGTTTGCTTCATCCGTCTTTTCAGGCGCGGGCGTCCCACTCCAAGACTTTGGTGACGACATAATCGGCTTCTTCGGCCGTCAATTCCGGGTACATGGGCAACGACACACATGTTGCGGCGTTCCATTCGGCATTGGTCATTGGGCCGACGATGCGCACGCCCTTGCCCCAGGGGTAGCCTGCCTGCTGGTGGATGGCAATCGGGTAGTGGCACTTGGCGTCAATCCCATTGTCCTGGAGGAATTTGATAAGGATGTCCCGATCCCCGGTCTTCTTGGTTTCAATGACATACAGGTGATAGACATGACGGTACCCGGGCGTTTCGTAAGGGAGCGTGAAATGCTTGGCATTACGCAGGCCGGCCGTATAGCGGGCGGCTAATTGATGCCGAACATCGTTCCCGGCGTTGATGGCCTTGAGTTTGGCGCTCAGAATCCCGGCATGCAGGTCATCCAACCGGCTGTTAAACCCGGGACTGTGGCATGATCGTTTTTCCGAGCCGTGATTGCGCAACTTGCGGACTTGCCGGTCAATATCCTCGCGGTTGGTCATGATGGCGCCGCCGTCGCCGAACGTTCCCAGATTTTTCTGGATGATAAAGCTGGTGCAGACGGCATCGCTGAGTTGGCCGATTTTGAATCCCTTGCCGCTGGCGCCGAAGGCCTGGGCGTTGTCCTCGACGACCAGCAGGTGGTGCTTGTCGGCGATCTTGCGGATGGCCGGCATGTCTGCGCATTGGCCGTACAAATGCACGGGAATAATGGCCTTGGTCCGGGACGTAATGGCCGCCTCAATTTTCGAGGGATCAATGCATTTCGTCCGCGGATCGCAATCAACGAACACACAGGTGGCGCCGGTAATCCAAACGGCTTCCGCCGTGGCAAAAAACGTATTGGGGTGCGTGATGCATTCGTCGCCCGGCCCGATACCCAGCGCCATGAACGTCAACCACAGGGCGTCCGTGCCGTTACCGACGCCAACAGCGTATTTCGTGCCGGCGTATTGGGCCAGTTCGGTTTCGAAGCGCTTCAACATGGGGCCCGTGACATATTCGCCGCTTTCCAGCACGGCTTGAATGTTGGCGTCAATTTCTTTCTTAAGGTTATGATACTGCCGCACGTGTCCGTAAAAACCGACTTTCATGACAAATCCTTTCCGTATGTGTTAATGAACTGACATCGCATCGGGGGAAGATAATGTCCTTTTCCGCCGAGTGCAAGCG
>VSJD01000262.1 GCA_008636095.1 Kiritimatiellota bacterium
ATTGGTCCATCTACTCGTTGGCGAACGGAATCCTCCTCCTCAACGCTGGCGTCTGGGGTGGGGCGGATTACATCCCGGTGCCCGGGGACTATGATGGTGACGGCAAGGCCGACTTGGCCGTGTATAGTGCCGGCTATTGGTCCATCTACTCGTTGGCGAACGGAATCCTCCTCCTCAACGCTGGCGTCTGGGGTGGGGCGGATTACATCCCGGTGCCCGGGGACTATGATGGTGACGGCAAGGCCGACTTGGCCGTGTATAGTGCCGGCTATTGGTCCATCTACTCGTTGGCGAACGGAATCCTCCTCCTCAACGCTGGCGTCTGGGGTGGGGCGGATTACATCCCGGTGCCCGGGGACTATGATGGTGACGGCAAGGCCGACTTGGCCGTGTATAGTGCCGGCTATTGGTCCATCTACTCGTTGGCGAACGGAATCCTCCTCCTCAACGCTGGCGTCTGGGGTGGGGCGGATTACATCCCGGTGCCCGGGGACTATGATGGTGACGGCAAGTCCGACTTGGCGGTGTATAATGACGGCGATTGGTCCATCTACTCGTTGGCGAACGGAATCATCCGCCTCAACGGTAGCGCCTGGGGCGGGCCGGATTGGATCCCGGTGCGTTAATATTGTCTGTGGATGTTTCCACCAGCCTGTCCCTTGGGGACGGTTACGGACAGAGACCCATTCGGCAAGGATATGCCCCAAAGTAGAACACAGTTCGCTTTGGGTTCAAGAGAAGGATCTTTGATTCTAGCGAAGCGGAGAGAGAAACAAGGGAGGCAGTGCAGTAGAAGCTTGAAACTTCGCTTCACTGCACCGCCCAGTAGTGAACTTTGTTCTACTGCGTGGCTCCGCAAGCCGCTACCTGATACGAACTTTGAACTCAACCACATCCTCATTGGCATCTCCTATGCAAGGTGGGGAGCACAGCCGTTCATCGTCCATCCGTTCCGGTATCCGGAAGCCGCCTGCAATGATATGGAAGCCCAACCGGATATTGAAAATACATCTGAATTTGGCATCCTGAATCCTGTCCGGCTGGCCCTGGAATGGCAAGCCATGCTGGCCAAGGACAAAGCGCTTACAAAGGCCGAAATTGCCAGGAAAACGGATGTTTCCCGTGCCCGCGTGACTCAGATTATGAATCTCCTCAATCTGCCAAAAGACATTCTTGCCCATTTTTCTTCCCCGCCAGCCGGAGACGATCTTCGCCCATTTTCCGAAAGGAATCTAAGGAACATTCTGGCTATGAAAAACACTGCCGCCAAACTCACCGCATTCCAGCAACTGCGCCAGCAGCGCCTGCGATAATTGCGGATGAGTTCCAACTGTTCTTGTATCAGCCGTTGTCACACCTGTTTAAATCATGCTCTTGAGCATGCAAAATGAGTACCAACAGACCCAACCGTATGAAAATGCGGGGTAACTAAGAATGTCTCGTTTTATCCGCCAGAAATAATTATTGCAAAAACGGACACAATATGTCTTACTATGCATTAAATAACACAGGTCGCAGGTCGAAAATGAACGCCAAGGATCAACCAAATAAATCACTTTCCGAATGGGTGGATTACCGGCAGATGCGCGGGTTCTACACGTTTACTCGTGATGAAGCATTGGCTGCCTTGAAACTCAGCCAAATGGCTTTTGATCGTGCCATTTCCAGGTTGGTTGTGAAAAAGCGCTTGGCCCGTATCTATCGTGGATTTTATGCCATCATACCGTTGGAGCATCGGGCCGCCGGGATCCTGCCGCCGGACTGGTTTATCAACGATTTGATGAAATACATAAAACGCCCGTTTTATGTCGGCGTGCTATCCGCCGCCGCTTATCACGGTGCGTCCCACCAAAAAGTTCAAGCATACCATGTTGTGACGGACCGCCCTATGCGGGATATCCGATGTCGGGGCGTAGCGATCCGTTTTTTCCGCAAGACCAATATCGCGGCAACACCGCGTGAACAGATGAAGGGGTATGTAGGGTATCTGCCGGTTTCCACGCCGGAAGCGACGGCGCTGGATGTGGTGCGCTATTATCGCCGTGCTGGCGGCCTGGGACGTGTGTTGACCGTTCTCCAGGAGCTTCACGAAAAGATCGATCCCCGCCGGCTGATTCAATCCGCGAAGACGGATGATTGCCTGTCCTGTGCGCAAAGGCTCGGGTGGTTTCTGGAACAAACGGAGTTTGCAGGCAAAGCGGCCAAATTTCATGACTGGATGGCAAAACAAGCACCCTTACCGGTCCGGCTTAATCCATCGCTGCCGATCAAGGGGTCTAAACGGGATAAACGCTGGAATGTGTGGCTCAATACGGATGTTGAAGGGGACTTAACGTGATTCCGATTCCGTTCATTACTGAGTGGAAGGCATCTGTGCCATGGAAATACGAAAGCATGGTTGAGCAGGACCTGATCATCAGCCGTGCTCTGGTTAATCTTTTTGCCCATCCGGCGTTGTCAGCCCAGTTGGCGTTCCGCGGTGGTACGGCTCTGCATAAAATCCGCCTCTCGCCGCCGGCGCGTTACTCTGAAGATATTGACCTTGTTCAGATGGTTCCCGGTCCTATCGGACCGATTTTTGATGCCGTTCGCGAGGTCTTGATGCCGTTTCTTGGTAAACCACAGCGGAAACAGGGACCGGGAGTTGTCAACCTGATCTTCAGGATGCAATCCGAATCGCCGCCGGTCACGCCATTACGTTTGAAAGTGGAGATCAATTCGCGAGAGCATTTTTCAGTTCTTGGTCTGGAAAAATGTCCTTTCAGCGTGAAATCACGATGGTTCAATGGCCGTTGCGAAATCCCGATTTTCCGGCTGGAAGAATTGTTGGGCACCAAGCTCCGGGCCTTGTATCAGCGCAGGAAAGGGCGAGACCTTTTTGATTTGTGGCTTGGATTGACGCAAGGACAAGCGGAACCGATGCGGATCATCCAATGCTTCCACCGGTATATGTCGGTATCAGGATTGCGCGTGACGGCCAGGGAATACCTATTGAACATGGAGAGCAAGGTTCTCAGACCAGAATTCCTTCAGGATACCGACGACCTATTACGTGACGGAATTGCGTATTCCCATCGGGAGGCATACGAACTCTTGAAACAAGATGTCTTGTCCCACCTGGATGACGTCGGGTAATCAGTCCACAGGCAACTCCACATTCAGACTACAAATTCAGGGATGGTCCATCCGGAAGCGACATCTTTGCCGGAGATTTACTGTCCTCCAGTTCATACCCCATGGCGGCATACCCCTTCTTTCGCTTCTCGAACATGCGGCGGGCAATCGGAATATTGGCATCTACGTAATCATAGATGACGACTTCATGCTTGGCATGGTGAAGGCGATGCAAGCGGCCGGCGTACTGTTGAAGCGTGCCTTTCCATGATATTGGCATTGTCAGAAACAGGCAGTCCAGGCGCGAGTCATCGAAGCCTTCCCCGATGTATCTGCCGGTAGAAAGCAGAATGCGGGACTCGTTCTCTGGTACGGCGGCCAATCTGGCCATGATTGCCCGAAGCTGTTTGATCCCCATGTTCCCGTGGAGAATGATCAGGTGCCGGGCAACTGGTGCGAGGCGCTCCGCCAGGGTGGCCAAATGCTCACGGCGTTCGGTCAGCACTAAAGGCGTCTTCCCCTCAGCGATGGACGCGCGAATATCATTGACGATCAGGCTTGTCCGGTTCTCGTCATTCATGATGGCCGTGTAGATGTCTTGCATTTGAATCTGCTCTTCAGGGCCAACTGTATCAGTCCCGGTCAATCGAGTGACGACACGATGGGCGAAAAGTCCATGTTGGGCGGACTGTTTGCCGCTTAACGCGTAGCGGATGGGACCGCATTGCATAAAAATGATGGGGTGATGGCCGTCTTTCCGTGTGGGTGTCGCCGTCAATCCCGTAATGTACCAGGCACGCACCTGACGAAGGACCAGATCATATGTTACCGCCGATCCATGATGGCATTCGTCGAGAATAACATGCCCATACTCCGCTACCGTGTCGGCTACGGTGCCTTGCCGTATCAACGATTGGATCATGGCCACATCAATCAGTCCTGTGGGCTTCCGTTTACCGCCCCCAATCAGCCCGATGGATTCCAGTGGGAGATCCAAAAACGTGGCCAGCCGTTGCCGCCACTGGTCCATCAACTGTTGCCGACAAACTAGGATCAGCGTGTTAACGCCTCGGTTGGCGATGATTTTTGCCCCGACAACGGTTTTGCCGAAAGCCGGTGGCGCCGAGATCACACCAAGGTCATAGTCACAAATCGCTTTAACCGCTTGTTCTTGTTCCGGCGATAACATGCCCCGGAATTGAACGTGCAACAGTTTCCCTGTGCATCGCTTATCCGACACAACAATACGAATTCCCAACTCGATAAAAAGTGATGTCACGTCATCCAAACATGCCCGTGGCAAGGCAATGTATTTCTCCAACATCTCCGCGCATGAGATAATCCGGGGTTTTCCAAACGTGGATTGCTGCATGGCCTGCGCCCGGTAGAATTCCGGGTTTTGAATGGCGGCTAACCGGATTAGTCGATTAATCAGGCCGGATGGCAATGTTGCCTTCGGTATAAACAACATATTGGAATACACGATTTCAATCTTTGATGGCAGCGGCCCGATTATAGGCGTCTGTTTGTGTCCCGAGGGCGGGGTATTCCAGGGTTGCTCGTCATCTTCGTTGATCACCGCCCGGACACCCAATATACGCCCACGTCGCGCGGCGTCTTCCTTGATTGCCCGGACTACGGTTTCGGGCAAAAGTCGAACTGTCTTCAGAAACGCCCATTGATCGGCATAAGGGGTAAATTGATCGTCGATAAACAGGCTGTTACAGGATCGAGTTGGCTCCGCTTGCAATGGAAGTGCTATCAGATTGCCGAACTGGCCCTTAGGCATGGTGTCCTGGCTGGGAAACAACCGGTCATAGGAATCTAAGCCGATTTGATGACGGGTATCCATGGTTTCCGTCAATAGTGCACACCCGAAACGCCGGGCCAGCCGCGCGGGAAGGGGGCGTTCAAAGAAAAACCAAACGTGAGCACCATTGCCGGACCGGGACCGTTCCATAGCATAGGTTATTTTATGCCGATTACATACCCGGGTAAATGCAGCGACATCCTCCATCCATGTGCTCTTATCGAAATCCACAGCCAGGAAATGGCAGGTCTCATTTTGCAGAAGAGGATAGACGCCGATGGTCATGCGACCGGAGAGATGCTGACGGATGTGATCCGGAGTCAGCGGCACGTAATCCTTATGAAGACAATCATGGCATTTGCCTTTTGGCTTTGGACAGACATTGCGCTTCCATTCATTTCTGCAAACGGGGGAATATCCGCTTTTCCCGGTTTGGCTTTTCCATCGCCTCGGGAACACATCCTCACGACCGCGAAAGAGGGCGGCGAATAACCGCACGTTGTCATCTGTCCAGCGGAGCGGCGGCCGAACCAACGAAGGGGGCGAAGATACAGGTGGATTTGATTGTGCGGCCGGCTGTTTTTCGAGTTGCCGGAGTAAATTCTCCAGCAATAATTTTTTAGATTCCAATTCGGACAATTGTCGCCGAACCGTAGCGATCTTATTTTGCACCATGATGCCCTTGAGGTCGTTCGCTTCCATGACGACAAATATGCCTGATCTTACGATCACTTTCGAGTGGCATTATTCTTTTTGGATTACACGCGGACTAACAGTCTGGGTATGGAGATATGATATAATAGGAGGAGAGCCGCCTGAAGTAATTCTTGGTCGTCGCGGAAACAACAGTGTCGGTAAAGTTCGTATCCTGTTTGCACCCTCAAGTGCTACATGCGAACTTTTCATGAGTGCTTGATGGTGGGTTACCGTGGAACAACTTGAAAATCAACGGGAAGCGAAGATGTGCCCAAAAAGGTCGTATTTGATACTGCTTGGCTCCTCGGACTAACCACAACTATAACCTGCCGTAAATGATTAAATTAGAATGATTTGTGAGGATGGCAGTGGATGCTATTTTAGGCAGTTATTCATTTAACGGGGAAAATATTCTCTTTGCAGCCATCTTGTAACCAAAAAATTCACAATATTAAAACCAAATTTAATGCTGTTAATGATGGCTTCCGGCATCAGCGATTCATCGTCAGCATCACTTGGATTGGATGGGTTACCAGCAACAACACAAGAACCTAATGATTGGTTTGGCGAAGGTAGCAAAAGAGATGGATGAAGATACGGCTAATCATTTGCAGAATATAGCACAGCATATCAAATCCCTGAAAGCCCAGTCAGAGGAGCAAAAGGCAGAACTGGAACGCTGGGAAAAAAAGCAGGCTACGGAACCCAAGATTGCAAACATCCTGAAAAATTCAAAGAAAAGCATCAAGGAACTGCCGCCGCAACAGCAGATCCAACTGATTAAACAACTGCTGATTGGAATTGCATTGACCCAGAACACCATCAAACTTGACCCCCGTTTAGGCAAGCCCATCACAGGCAACATCAGAAAGAATCCACAGTGGAGTAGCCATCCTTACAGTTACCTTGACCTTGATTGGGAATAAAACCTGTCATTATATAGGTGGCTACGGCTTTTTATTGCAGGTGGCTATGTCCCACCTTTTCGTAATCCCCAATGTTTTCAAGCCTTCCGACCATATTTGTCCACTGAAAAGCAGTGAGAAGCATGGCAGTGGATACGTGTTAGAGTCCTGCCCGGCAAAAGCCCGTGTTCAGACTGCCAACTATAACCCAGCCGAAACAACTGCTTTGATGGGTCTATGAGCCTTGGGGAGCCGAATGCACAAATGCTTGATAACTTGGGAAATACGAAGAATATTGCAGAGGAAAATAGTAACAGAAAAACCCAATCCCAACCAAAATACAGGTTATAGTTGTGGTCAAGAGGGCTCCTCGGGCAGGGCTCGAACCTGCGACCTAGTGGTTAACAGCCACCCGCTCTACCATTGAGCTACCGAGGAATGAAGCGGATAAAAACATGTTGAACAATATCATGAAAAAAGGACATGTCAATTCCCGTTGTCAGGATGATCGACGGCAGCAATACTTCCTCTGTCTGGGCATGGGGCCATGGGCCTTGTCTGTCGGATCCAAGCTCGCCCACGGCTGGTCTTTAACTGTTTTTCGCGACCTATTGCCTTTGCCCGCGTCGTAAACTCTTCGGTGTGAATAACACGCCATGGGCCCGAATGGCGTTTGGTATGCAATGTTCCGTGAAACATGGGATCATTGTGTTGAAGCAATCGGTGAGTAAGATCATTCGTTTGCCCAATGTAAATATCGCCTTTGGGATTGGTTAGGACGTAGACGAAAAATAATGCGTGGCAGATCATGGGGGTTCCAGCAACAGGGCTCGAATCCGTCAGCCGACGGATTAACAGCCACCCGCTCTATCCGTCAGCTGACGGAAGCTACCGAGGAATGAAGCGGATAAAAACATGTTGAACAATATCATGAAAAAAGGACATGTCAATTCCCGTTGTCAGGATGATCGACGGGCGCATACGCAAAAAAGCGGGTTATGGCCAAACGATAACCTTGGTTCTCGCTTTCTACGGAAAGAATCAAGGAAAGATGGGGCAGTGCAGTAGAAGCATCCAACTTCGCCAAGGCTACGCTGGACAAGTCGCTTCACTGCACCGCCCAGCAGTGAACCGCAGGTTCTACTGCTGGGAAACAATGCGGGCGAAGGCGCGCTTGCCGGCTTGAATGATACAACCTTCCGGAATGGCCAGCTCCGTGGCGATATCGGTAATTTTGGTCTCGCCGATTTTGACGGCGCCTTGCTGAATTAGACGGCGGGCGGCGCCGTTGCTTTCCGCCAGGCCGGCGGCGACCAGGAGTGCCATAACCCCCAGCTTGCTGTTTTTCCGCTGGGTCATTGGAATCACGATGGTGGGTATCTCGTCCGGCTGTTTGTGTTCCGAAAACACGCGCTCAAACTCTGCGGAAGCGGCCAGCGCGGCGGCCGGGCTGTGAAACCGCGCCACGATGGCTTGGGCCAGTTCGTCCTTCACCTGGCGCGGGTGACGCTTGCCAGAGGCCACAGCCTGTTCCAGAGCCTTAGTTTCATTATCTGGCCGGCCTAGGACCAGCGTAAAATAGCGCTCCATCAGGGCGTCCGGGATGGACATGATTTTGCCGAACATTTCCCGCGGGCTCTCGGTGATGCCCACGTAATTGCTCAGGCTCTTGCTCATCTTGCGAATGCCATCCAAGCCTTCCAGCAGGGGGAGGGTCAGCACCACCTGCGGTTCCTTGCCGAAGGCCTTTTGCAGGTCACGTCCGACAAGTAGGTTGAACAGCTGATCGGTGCCGCCGACTTCAATATCCGCATCCACCTGGACGGAATCATAGCCCTGGATTACGGGATAGAGAAATTCAACCACCGAAATGGGCTGGTTATCCTTAAAGCGCTTCTGAAAATCGTCGCGTGCCAGCATCTGGGCCACGGTCACATGTGCCGTCAGCCGCAGGACATCCGGAAAGGCCAGCCCGGCGCACCATTCGGAATTGAACCGCACTTCGGTGCGCGAGCGATCGAGTACTTTGAACACCTGGTCCTGGTAAGTTTTGGCGTTGGCGGCAATCTGTTCGGGCGACATCGGCTTACGGGTTTCCGAGCGCCCGGAAGGATCGCCGATCATCCCCGTAAAGTCGCCGATAATGAATACCACCGTGTGGCCCAGGTCCTGGAACTCGCGCAGTTTGTTGAGTCCCACGACGTGACCCAGGTGGATATCCGGGGCGGAAGGATCGGCCCCGTACTTCACGCGCAGGGGCCGTTTGGCCGCGGCGGCGGTTTCCAGTTTTCGGCGCAGTTCCGCGCGGGATACCAAGTCTACACTGCGGGCTGTGAGAATGTCAAGCTGACGGTCAATCTCGCGGATAATGGTTGATGGTTGATGATTCATAGTCAATGGCGCATGGTCAATGGTTAATGAAACATGGTTCATAAAGAGAATGGAAACAATGTTAACGCCATTTTTAGCAACATCGTCCATTTACCATTTACCATCAACCATTTTCCATTAACCATTCTTCGGCTCTTCGGCTTTATCGTTCTTCTTCTCGCCGGGCCGCCATTCCTGAACTTGTCCATTGGCCTGGCTGACCCCGAAGGCTTCATCAAAGGCGCCGGCCAGGTCCACCAGGTCCTCGCCCGGTTTAAGCCCGGTCAGCATTTCCTCCTGCACCACGAATTCTTCATCAGGCAAGACGGCGGCCTTGATGCTCAGGCCGATGCGCCGTTCGATGGGATCGATCTTCACCACGCGGGCGGTCACTTCCTGGCCGACTTTGAGCGCGTCACGCACTTTTTCCACGTGCTGTTCGCCAATCTGGGAAATATGCACCAGGCCGTCAATCCCTTCCTCCAGGCCGATGAACGCACCGAAGGACGCCAGCTTCGAGACTTTGCCCGTGACCTTCTGGCCGACCTTGTAGCGATCCGCGATGGAGGACCAGGGATCATTCTGCGCCTGTTTAAGACCCAGGCTGATGCGCTGGTTGCTGGGATCCACTTCCAGGACCACCACGTCCACGGTGTCGGCCTTCTTCAGGATTTCCGATGGATGGTTGACCTTGCGTGTCCATGACATGTCAGACACATGGATCATGCCGTCAATGCCTTCCTGGAGTTCCACGAAAGCGCCGTAGGAGGTAAAGTTGCGGACGATGCCCGTGACCCGCGAACCGACCGGATATTTCTCCCGCACCGTATCCCAAGGATTGGCCGTCGTCTGGCGGATGCCAAGCGAAATTTTCTGGTCGGCCCGGTTAATGTTGAGCACCACGGCATCCACTTCGTCGCCGATATTGAGTACGTCGGATGCGCGGCCCACGCGCTGGATCCAGGAAATTTCGGAAACATGCACCAGGCCTTCCACGCCTTCCTCGATCTCGACAAATGCGCCGTAGGGCACCAGGTTGACCACCCGGCCATGTACGCGGCTGCCCACGGGGAATTTCGACTCGATATTGTCCCACGGGTTTGGT
>VSJD01000261.1 GCA_008636095.1 Kiritimatiellota bacterium
GTTTTCTGCTTGAGGCCGAGCGAAACGCGCTCCTTATCGAAGTCAATGCCCAGGATCACAACCTCGGTCGTTTCCCCGACTTTGAGAACTTTCGAAGGATGACTGACGCGGCCCCAGCTCATGTCCGTGATATGCAGGAGGCCGTCCAGGCCGCCCAGGTCAATAAAGGCGCCGAAATCGGTAATGTTCTTGACCAGGCCGGAGCGCAGTTGGCCGACCTTAATGTCCGTCAATAATCCTTTGCGCTTTTCGCGGCGGCGTTGTTCGATCAGATCGCGGCGGGACAGCACGATGTTGCGGCGTTCGCGGTCAATTTTCATGACCTTGAATTCAAACCGCTTGCCGAGGTAATCATCCAGGTTGCGCACCGGGACGACGTCAAGCTGGGAGCCGGGCAGGAATCCCTTGACCCCGCTGACGTCCACGATCAAGCCGCCTTTTACGCGGCTCTTGATTTCGCCTTCCAGCACACTGCCTTCCTCGCTGGTGGAGAGCACGTTATCCCACATGCGCTGTTGTTCAGCCTTGGTTTTGCTCAGGATGATTTTGCCGTCGTCGTCCTCGATCTGTTCCAGCACGACTTCGACGGGATCGCCGGGCTTCAACGTCGCCAGGTCCCGAAATTCCTCGCCGGCAATGAGGCCTTCGGATTTGTAACCGATATCGACAAGCACTTCATTATTGCGGACTTCCACCACTTTGCCGGGAACGATGGAACCTTCCTTGAAGTTTTTTAGCGTATCCTCATACATTTTGGCCATAGCCGCCTGTTTGTCGTCGCCGAACTGGCTGAGGTCAAAATCCTTGTGAGTTTTACGCTTCATTTCTTTTTCCATAATAACGGTTTACGAACTTTTCGGGCATTTGGTTGTCCTGATGCTGGCCTGGAAACAGCCCTTTCATTTCCAGCCAGATGAACCGAAAACCCCTTGTATATCAATAAGTTCCTGCAATTGACAAGCATAATTATCAACAAAATGCAATTCGGGCTAATAACGGTGAACGCGGAACAAAGCACGGAATTTAGGCAGTCAGGTCGTCGTGTGCTCGATCCAGGCATACAATTCCCGAACGTTGCGTTCAAACACGGTCCAACTGTATTGCTCGGTGGCCAGGGTTTTGGCCTGGCGGGCCAGTTCCTGGCCCTGGGCGGGGTGTTCGATCAGCCGACGCATGCCGGCAGCAAAGTGCGCGGGCGTCGGGGAGGCAAGCACGGCTACATCGGACGAAAGCACTTGCGTGTGCGTGGGCAGGTCGGTGGCCAGGATCGGCTTGCCGGACTGCAAATACGAATAAATTTTCATGGGTGTGTTGTTGCCCTGGATGCGCGGCGACACGAGCACGTCGGCTATCGTAAATAATTCCGCCATCCGGCCGATGGGCCACGGGCCGAGGAAGCGCACATTCTTGCCAAGGCCCACTATTCCGGCTTTTTCCTGGTAATGCCGGATATCAGTCTCTTTGCCGCCGGCGATTACGAGCGATGCTTGGACGCCGCTTTTCAGCAGGAGGGCAAAACTATCAAGCAGGAGATCCAGCCCCTGGTACCGCTCCAGGTTGCCGATATAAAGGAAGCAGGGATGTGGGAGGGCGGATAACGCCGACGGAAGTTCCCCGCCGGCTGTCTGGAACTCCGGCATCAAGAGCGAAACATCACGTAACAGGCACAACTTGCGTGGCGCGTAAGGCCGGGCCAATTCCGCCAACGCATCGCAGACCGGAACGACTGCCAGCGCGTGGCGGATGGCCCGGCCTTCGAACCATTTCAGGATTGGGGCGAACACCGCCAGGCCTCGGAACTTTTCGGTCATTTGCTGGGGCATGGAGGAATCCATGTCGAACACATAGGGTGTGCGCAAACAGAGGCGGATCAGCATGGCCATAAAAACGGATTCTTCCACCGCGTGCACCACCTGGTAATGGCCGTGGGCGGCCAGGTGCAAAGCCTTGGCCAGCACAAACACATCGCAGACCAGTTTCTTGAACGAAAAACCCGGCCGGATGTCGCGCATACCCGGCAGGCGCGGAATGCGGTGCAGGGTGACGCCGGGATAGACCCGCTCGGTACCCTCGTGGAACGTCACCACGTCAACCTGGTCGCCGCGCCGCGACAACACCGTGAGCAGGAGATCCACGGCAATGGGCGTGCCGCGTTCCTGAAAAAACGGATGTGGGGCCAGCAAAAGAATCTTCATTCGATGTTCGATGTTTACTTAAGGTTCGGCGTTCGACCCTACGGTGCCAATATATCAATTCCGTTCATGGGTTCCCAGCCATTTCCGGAGCCGGCCGTAGCTGAGCAGTTGGTCGGTCAGGAAGGTGGCCATATATTGCAGGGGCACGCCGCCGATCGTTTTGCGGCACAGGCGGTCGCACTTGCGACAAATGGCCAGCGACTCGATATCCGTGGCAAACTGCCGGCGCAGTTGCCGGTAAGCCGGACCATTCCAGATTTCCTTTAACGATGTTTCCTGGGCGTTACCTAACTTCAACACGGCGTGAAAATCCTGCGGGCAGGGTGTGACCGTGCCGTCGGCGCAAATGACCATGGCGTACCAGGGGAACGTGCACACGGTACATGTGCGTTTTTCGGCGCCTTCAGGCGCGGCAGGTCCGGCCCAGACATATTCCTCTTTTTCGATGATTTCATCCACACCGGCTTCCAAAAACTGCCGGCGCAGGGCCTGCGCCGCGGTGGGGTCGCTCTCGGCGGCCCGGGCGTTCCCGGCGGTCCGGGCGTTCCCGGCGGTCCGGGCGTTCCCGGCGGCCTGGTTCCGGAAGCGGATTTTTTCGATGACCACGTACGGTTTTTTTCTGGCCCCCTCGCGGCGGAGCGCGACGAGGCGCAGAATATTATCACGCGTTTTCTCGAAGGTGGCGCCCGCGCGCACCCGCTCATAGGTTTCCTTGGTGAATCCATCGAATGAAAATGAGACCAGGTCCGGGCCGGCTTCCAGCAAGCGGCGCGCCTTGACCTCATCCAGCAGGGTGCCGTTGGTATGGAAGCGGACATTAAGCCTGGCGGCCTTGGCGTAGCGGATCATGTCAAAAAGCGCCGGATTCATCAGCGGCTCGCCCCGGTGATGGAGGTTCACGTCGAGAGCGAAAAGGCGGACTTGATCAATGATTTTTTGAAACAGTTCCAGGGGCATAATGCCCTTGTCGGCGGCGGCCACATCCTTATTGGGGCACATGACGCACCGCAGGTTACAGCAACTGGCCGTTTCGATCCACAGGCGCAGAGGCAGGTGATGGAGCACCGCTTGCCGGCGCCGGTAGGCCAGGTAAATCCGGCCCATGCGGCCCATTTTAAAAATCGGTTGCATGTGTGTACAATAAAGAAAACCGGATCATAGTTAAACAGTAAAATTGTGCGTAAGGGATCAGTTGCGGGGGCAGGTAAGCTGAAGCCCTGCTGTTGTCGGCGCAAGCGCTTAACGCTGGATTCTTACGTATTCCGTTCCAGCCACGTCATGATTGCGCGGGCTTCCGTTTCGCTCTTCACGTCCGGACAATACACCACGCCATTCGGCTTCAGTTCCTTGTGCAGGATACGGATTTCGTCGAAGGTGACACCGTAAATCTGAAGACCCTTGCCGGCCGCCTGGCATTTCTTGAGGATATCGAGCCAGGTGTGCATGGGCGGCTGACCCGCGCCAGACACCCACTGGATGGCATCAATTCTTTTAATCGCCAGAATGTCGTTTAGATGGGGTAACGCCCCGGGTCCGTCGAAATGATATATGCAATGATCCAGGAACGAGGCCTCCTCTTCTAACGCCGGCAGGATATAGCGCCGGCTGATTTCGGGGCTGACCATGCAGATGAAGTCGCATTGGATAGTGGCGAAGCGCCCCTCGCACCAGAAGGGAATCCAGCCGATCGTCCCGGTTTCACGGCTCATGCCGCCGGCCTTGTATATCGCTTCATATACGGGGCGGAACGCGCGGCGGACATCCAGCATGGCCTGCGCGATCAGTTCCGGGCAGTCGTAGAAATCCATGCACAGGTTTGCCGGACTGCGCAGGGCGCTGAGAGTGTCCGCATTGGAGTGCAGATCAATCATGCCTACCAGGAACCGCCCCCGCGCGTACTCGGCCAGGCGCTGGCTGTATTCCATGATTGTGCGCCAGGCAACGCTGGTTTCATCCAGCTTGAGCGGCAAGGCCTTGCGCCAGTCGGCGATCCGGGGTTCAACCCAGTTCGTATGCCGGGAATCGGGTGAAAATTGCAAGGCGGCGCCGAAAAAGGCGGCAAACTGGTCGGGACCAAGGTCCGGTCCGAAAAACGGGATCGCCTCGCCGAGAAAAAGCGTGGCATCCAGCCAGGCGTCAATCTGGACGAATTGCGTGTCCCACTGGTGCTGCGTCGCGTTCCAGTAACGGTCTTTGATTTCAGCCGCGGACCGGCCCGGCCTGGGCGCCTGGGCCACAACCAGTGGACGCTTGAGGCATTCCCCTGCCCAGTAATGGTTCCAGGCGGTGCGGGTTTCTTCAAAATCCGGTTTGTATTTTAGCTTCATGGAATGATCTGAATTTTTCGAATCTCCCGCAAAATTTACGGGTGAAATTATCAGATTTAATGAGCAATAGACAAGCTAAAAACACATCCCTAAAATACATCATTTCCTGCACTGGGCAGGCGAGCTTCGTTTCCGTGACATCAAGCGTCCTCTCGGTCCGGATTTATATTTTTGTACTGGAGACGGTACATTGACGGTGGCATGCCGATCTCCGATTTAAATATTTTGCTGAAATAGACTTGGTCCGACCAGCCGACCTTGTCCCCGATTTCCGATATATTCAGATCGCTCTCCTGCAGCAATAGCAGTGCTTCACGCAACCGGCGGCGTTTGACGTATTCCACGGGTGTTGTCCCGGTCTGGCTTTTGAACATCCGGAAGAAATGCGTCCGCGAGAATCCGCTCATTTTCAAAAGCTTCGGCAGATCGGGCCGGGCATTGAAATTGTCGTTTAGATGTTCAATAATCGGCAGGAGGCGCCGTGTTGAGAGTAGCCCGGGGTTTAGTGTGGACACAGCCAGAATGCTTTCAAGCATGGTGTAACCGATGCGCTGCCTTGACACGTTTTTCCGGAGTTCCGTGCGCCCGGGAAAATCTTTCTCCAGCCTGAGCAATTCTTCAAGCAGATGGCGCAGGATCCCATTGGTTATTTTGCCCAGGCGTGGTGGAATGTCGAAAAAGTTCAGGAAGTCCATTCCGCCCCTGACTTCAAACAAGAACCCGGCGACAATAAAATCCATGCCTCCCGGCGCTAACGACTTGACGTAGTGACAGCAGTGGGCCGGCAAAACGCAAACTTCGCCAGCCCGGAGCACTATCGGGGCTTTACTGCGATCGGCAAAACAGATCTGGGCCTTGCCGTTCATTAAGCCGGCAATGACTGTGTATGGACGTCTCATCAACGACGTGACGGTGAAGGCGTCATGACGGAACCGTCCGCTGAGATGACAGCGTAGGCGCAGGTCATCCGGGAATGTTTCGTATTCAATCTTCATAACGAATGGTACTATAATACATAAAATAACTATTTGCAACCATTCACATCCGCGGTGAATATGCTACCGTTGTAATGAAAAGGGAGAAGTGTGCTTTAAGGGGGCGACGATACTTTTGCTACAGGTGCATGAGTTTAATGTATAGTGTCTACATCCGTAACATGTATGCTTTTTGCGGAGAAGATGAGCAAGTTAAATGTTATCGTGGTCTCCCCCTTCTAACGGAGGAGATTGGGTGGCATGTAAACGCAGGGCGAATTTTGCTCCCCGAGCTTGTCGAGGGGTTTGAAAAAACAAGGTAAGTCTGGGTCAGGTGCGCTGGCGCCGCGCGAAGCGCTATACCCGTGTATGCGCGAGCGCGGCAACGGCGCAGATGAGCCGGAATCGCCGCCGTCTTTTTTAAACAAAATTCACACTGCTATTAACAGTGACTGGTGATATAAGAAATTTGGTTACGGCTTTGCCGCGTTAGGAATTTTAATCTTTGTCATTCCAAGCTGTGCGAGGAATCCCGTTTGGAATCTGTGTCGCTGACGAGATCCTTCGCGCCGCTCAGGATGACAACGTAATGATAGTTGCCCTGAAGTATGCGCTTCGCTTAACTTCGGGGCCTAATAAAGGAGGGAAGGCATTATGAAGCTTCTTGTTACCGGAGGGTTAGGCGCTATAGGTCGCGATATATGTCCGGAGTTGGCAAAATCCCATGATGTAAAGATTTTTGATATGGGGAAAAGCGATGGCAAATTAGAGTGTATTCAAGGTGATATCATGTCGCCTGACGATGTAAATTCTGCGATGCAAGGCATCGATAGCGTCATCCATCTGGTGGGCATTTTTCGGACTACTGCCACAGACCGGAATATTATGGAAGTTAATGTTGATGGTTTGTTCAATGTCTTGGAAGCCGCCATAGCAAATGGGGTAAAGCGTGTTTGTATGGCAAGCAGTATCGGTGCAATGGGACTTTGTGGCGAAGAACCTAAAGTTCTTCCACCTATTTATTTGCCTGTGGATGAGAACCACCCCTGTAGACCTGAAGGGATGTATGGGGTCAGCAAGCTGATTGGCGAAGAGCTCTGCAAAAGGTACACTAGAAGATATGGGTTAAGCACAATCTGTCTCCGGCTGGCCGTCGTGCGTACAGGCGATGGGAAGTTAAAAAAGGGCTTTGCCAAGCTTAACGAGGATCCAAAAGCAGGGATGAAGGTTCTCTGGTCCTATATAGATAGCCGCGATGTAGCCCGGGCTTTTGAATTAGCTGTCGAAAAAGAGGGTGTTTCGCATGAGACATTTCTTATCTCGGCAAAAACCCATAGCTCAAAATTGGATTGGATGGATTTGGTAAAAACCTTCTTCCCCGAAACTCAGACAATATTAAATAAAGACTCCTTTCTCTTCAATGGGAGAAGTTCGCTGTTCGACAGCTCCAGGGCCAGGGAGAAGCTGGGCTTTGAGCCGAAGTTTAATATTGATGATTTTATTTGATGAAAAAATATCGCTGAAGCGCTGTTGTAAACAATCATCAGAGAAAGCAAGGAAGAAAACGAACGGACACAAGCATGAAAGACTACTTTAATTTTTCGGGCAAAGTGGCCGCCGTCACCGGCGGGCGCCGGGGATTGGGCCGGGCCATGGCGGTGGAGCTGGCGCGGCGCGGGGCAAAGACCGCCATCCTGTCCAAAAGCAACGAGGCCGACGATGTCCTGCGGGAAATCCGCGGTTTCGGTGGCGAAGCCGCCTATTTCCAGGTTGATCTGGCCCGGCGCGAGGAACGGACAGGATTGATGGACAAGGTCCGCAAGCACTTCGGCCGGCTTGATATCCTGATCAATAACGCCGGCTATCTGCATTGTGCCCCGGTGTTGGAATATCCGCTCTCACAATGGGACAACGACATGTCGGTCCTGCTCGATGCCGTCTTTGAACTGTCGCAACAGGCTGGCAGGATCATGGTCGAACAGGGTTGCGGCGGGAAGATTATCCAGATCGGCTCCATCGCGGCCTTCAAGGGAGGCGCGCACCTGATTGCCTACGCCACCGCGAAGAGCGCGCTCGTGGGCCTGACCCGCAGTCTGACGGGCGAGCTGGCCAAGCACGGTATCAATGTAAACACCATCGCCCCGGGGGTCTTTAACACGGACATCAACAAGGCGTTATTCGACGATCCGGAGGCCGTGGCATGCCGAAGCCGGCCGGTTCCCTCCGGTAGGTTCGGCGAGGTCGAGGACATCATTGGGCCGATGCTGTTTCTAGCCAGCGGTATGAGCGCGCACGTCCACGGGCAAACGTTGTTGGTTGACGGTGGATTTACGGGAGTGTGAATCATGCACAGAAAGGCTTCGGAATTAAAGCGTGATAAGATGTTCTCGAAAGGCCGCGAATACGGCGAAGCCATTCATCTGGCGGATAAAGACGACCTGCGGGGTGGCGCAACCTTCTACGCCGTCATGAAACTGAAGGAGGGCGAGGAGATTGGCTACCACCAGCACGTTGGGGAGAAAGAGCTGTTCCACTTCCTGGAAGGCCAGGGGGAAGTCAATGACAACGGGCAGATCGTCCATGTCTCCCCCGGCGACGTTATCATGACTCCCGCGGACGGTTGGCATGCCTTCAAGAACACGGGCATCGGCGACCTCGTCTTTACCGCCCTCATCATCAGATCGGAAAAATAATCGTCAGTAATGGCGATAACCTCGCGTAACCAAATTTATCTAGAGATGACCTAATATGAACCTGATTCCCGCCACCGACCGGGTCGTTAAACTGCGGAAAGCCGCTTTACGTGCGCCGGTATTTGAATGCTCTATCGGGATTTTTCGGCCGGAAAGAGTAAGGCTTCTATTCCTTGAAGGCTGGGCCGCGGCGGCCACTATCCCGACCTGCAGGCTGCGTCGCGCGCAGGCCGAAGCTTATGTCCTTCGTAATATGCCCCCGGTTATCAATCCGGACGAATTAATCGTGGGCTGTCCGGATTTCTCGCCGTTAACTGAAGATGAAATCCGGCGGTCGGAAAAAGTTGCAAGCGCCGGCCATGCTATTCCTGGGGCCGGCGGCTTATCCTCCCATATGGCGCTTGATTTTGAAAAATTGTTGACGGTGGGAGTTAACGGGCTGATTAAAGAGATCAAGGCGCGGCGCGCTGCTTTTGATTTAAACCTGCCGGAACATATTGCGAAAGACGAGTTTTATCAGGGTTGTCTGGTTGAGCTGGAAGGGCTGTTGACCGCGGCCGGTCGCTATGTTGAACATGCCCGGCTTTTAGCGCAGAGTGCGTCGCCGGAGAGAGCAGCCGAACTGGAGCAAATCGCCGGGATTCTGGAGCAAGTGCCGGCCAAGCCGGCCCGGACTTTCCGGGAGGCCTTGCAGAGCATTCGTTTTTATTTATTTACGCTCTGGGGCTTGTTTCAAATGGGGCGTCCGGACCAATATCTACTGCCATATTACCAGGCCGATCTCGCGGCCGGACGCCTGACCCCGGAAAGCGCGTTGGAACTGATTGACTGCTTCAGCTTTTTATATTCCTATCAATTACCGACGGCTACTTCCATCGGACTGATGGTAGGCGGACGGGATAAAAACGGCGGAAATGTCGCCAATGATCTGACCCGGCTTTTCCTGCAAAGCATCGGGCATGTGCGCCTGGCCTATCCCAGCATCGGCTTGTGTGTCCATCAGGAAACCCCCGATGACCTGCTGGACCTATCAATAAAATTACTGTCCGAGGGATGCTCGCATCCGGCGTTGTTTAATGATGAGTTTATCACCAGAGGACTTCGGAAGTTGGGTCTTCCCGAGGAAGATGCGCGAAACTATACGCACAGCTGTTGCGTCGAAATTACGCCCTGCGCTAAATCCGGTGTATGGATCAGCAGTCCCTACCACAATCTGCCGGGTATTTTAATGGAATTCCTTTGCGAACGGTCGGATTTCGGTAGCTTTAATAAACTGCTGGCCGCCTACCGTTGCCGGTTGCGGGAGAATGTAGAAGCGGCCGCATTGCGTCAGAACCTCTTACAATTGGAGCGATCGCGTCTTGGCGGTGAAAGCCTGCTGGCGGCTTGTCTGGTGCATGATTGCCTGGAAACCGGGCGCAGTTTGGACCAGGGTGGAGCAATTTATAATTATATCTGTCCCACCTTTGTTGGAATGGCAAATATGGTTGATTCATTGGCCGCCATTAATTTGCTGGTCTTTAAGGAGAAAGAAATAACTTTGGCGGAACTGGTACGGATACTCAAAGATGACTATAAGGGGAATGAACCGCTTAGGAAGCGAATTATAACCAAATTGCCACATTACGGCAATAATGAGCCGCTGACCGATCAATTGGCGCAAAAAATTACTGATATGCTGACCCATATCGGCGCTGGACTGAAAACCTTCCGGGGGGCGACGCTGGTGCCCAGTTTGTTTTCTTATTTGGAACATGAACGCCTGGGCCAACAAACCATGGCTACTCCGGACGGCCGTCTGGCCGGCTTCCCGCTGGCCGATAGCGTCGGGGCGGTTCAGGGACGGGACAAGCATGGCCCGACCGCTGCCATTCTCTCGGCAACTTGCTGGGATCATACGCCATTTATTGGCGGAACTGCGCTGAACCTGAAATTTGGCAAAAGTCAAATGAGTGGCGAAGCCGCCACAAAGATGAAAGCTTTGATTAAAACTTTTATGGAAAGAGGCGGTTTTGAATTGCAGATTAACAGCGTAGATCGCGAGACTTTATTAAAGGCTCGTGAGAGTCCGGAAAATTATGGTGATTTGTTGGTGCGCATTGGCGGATACAGCGATTATTTCACCCGCTTGTCGCCCAAAATGCAGGTCGAGATAATCGCCCGCACCGAACACGTCTTCTAACAAAGAGGGAGAGAGACAGTCTGCTCAAGAATGAAGGGGGTATTCCCATGGCGGGGGTAAAATGGTTGCTGGTTGGCACCGGCGAAATTGCGAACAACCGCATAGCGCCGGCGCTGGCGGAGGCGGCTAATTCAAAAATTGTCGCAGTTTGTGATGTTCGGCTCGAACCCGCAAGAGCGCTGGCAAAAAAGTTCGGAGTTAATCAAATTTACGGCGATTTTGAGCAGGCCTTGGCCAAGAGCGGCGCGGATGCCGTTTACCTGGCAACGCCCGTAGCGTTGCACGTGCCGCATAGTTTGCGGGTTCTGGAATCCGGCAAACATATGCTGGTTGAGAAACCGCTGGGTCTTAACGCGACTGAATGTCACCGCTTGGCGCGCGCGGCGCAAGGTTCCAATAAACTTGCCGGCTGCGCTTATTACCGTCGGCATAGCGGGTACTACAAATTTGCCAAGGCCATGGTTGAAAACGGCGAATTTGGGCAGATTGTCGGTGGCTATCTGAACTATTTTGTATATCACAAGCCCGATAAATCGGCTTTGAATTATTGGACGGTTGTCCGGGAAAAAGCCGGCGGCGGCCTTTTATGTCATCTGGGTTCCCATATCTTTGATATCTTAATTGGGCTTTTTGATTTGCCGCTCAGCGTTTGCGCCCAATGCGCCACTTTGACCAATGACTGGAATGTCGAGGATTGCGCCGCGATTATCATCAAGTTACGCAACGGTGCGCTGCTTACCGCAAATTTCAACTGGAATTCCATGACGCCGGTCCGCCATGAGTTGGAAATCCTCGGTGCCAGGGCAAAAGTCAGTTGGTGCTGGCCGCACGGTTCCGGGCCGCTGCTGAAGACAATTGGCCACGAGGTGCAGGAAATTGAAATTCCGAAGGTCAATAACATTCATTTGCCGTTGGTTCAGGATTTTGTTGATGCGGTTTTAAATAACCGGCAACCGCTGTGTACGGTGGCGGAAGCGTTTAAAACCAGCGTGCTGACGGATGCGATTTATCGCTCTGCGGCTGAAGGGCGCGAGGTGAAAGTGATCGAATGAAATGAGGACCTCAAAATCGGATTTTTATTGAAATAAGGTGTTGATATAAGCATGGCCATAATACTGACAAACGAACAGTAGGATAAAATACGTGAGCATTTTAGGAAGAAATAAGAGTAAATTTTACCTGCAGCGTTATACTTATTAATATCTTTTGGGGTTAAAATGTAAACACGGGAGGCGGCAAGTATTTTCGCAACTTAAGCCATTCAACAAAATCATACTGGATATATGGCTCTGATTCTCCCAGGCATGTCTCCAGAATCGCAGCATCAAAATACCTTTGTTTTTCAACTTCCATCAAGCAATCGGACCATACCTCTCTCTCGTCCAAATACCGCCATAGCAATGCCATCAAAGAGGATGACATGGCTGATTGTTTGTTGATTATCGGAAGTAATGGCCATTTTTGGCCGAACGCAATAAATTCGCTCAAAACCACTTTATTATTGTGAGTTCTTAAATATTCACCCAAACACAAAGCATTATAACTAACTATTGTCACTTTCCCGCTTTGATGATTAATATAACTTGCGGTTGTATCAAAGGGAGGTACGGCCTTGGCCAGGCTCTCATCCAACCAGTACGGCAGATATGGCAGATTCTTCCAATTCAGAATATGTACCATTTCGTGCAGGACTGTTCCCGTGCCGACATCTTCACTGGCGCAAATTAAAAAATAGTCCCGCTTCAGTTTCGGCTTCAAATAATCAGACACTACATAGCCATATGGCCCCCATTGCGGCTCGCCGGTTATTTGCCGGCTGTATTTTTTAAGTTCATCCGACTTTTTTAAGTAGAGGATGATAATTTTTAACTCATTATCAAGAGGGTTATAACGGTAAATATCACGGTAATACTTAAACATTGTGAGAAGTTGTTCATCCGTTTCATGAATCTGCTCATATTGGTTAGAATCAATATTAGTTAGCCATAAAAAGCCGTTATCTTTGATAACTCGCAAGTTCAGGGGAAATTTTTCAACATACCGTTGTAAAGATTCCGTGTCGTTTGAGTGCCTGAATAAGTCCTGATTCACGGTAAGACAAGATGTCAGCAACAGACCAGTCGCCGTGAGAAACAACAATTTACATACAAACTTCAGGGTCAGCCCTGAATGGCGCTTAGTTAAGGCCTAATACTCGCTTGCTCAATGGCTTACGGCGCGGCGGTTCAGGGATGGTGCGGAAGAGCACCAAGCGGGAAATCTGCTGCATGCGCTTGAGCGTTAGCTGTACGTACCGCCAGTTTGCAATCGCCTTTTTCATCCACAGATACTGCTCCTTGGACATGGCCACCGACACGGTCTTCTTCAACTCCTTGCGACTCCATTGATAGCACGGTCCGCCCGCACCAGGGCCGCGATCTTGGACGTATCCGTGACTGATCCACCCCGTACGCGCCAGTTGCCGCTGTAGCCGGCCATATTCCCTCTGTAGTTCTGAAAGATTTGGTTTCATGCAAATAAG
>VSJD01000334.1 GCA_008636095.1 Kiritimatiellota bacterium
GCTCGCCATCGCCGCGCGGTTGCCGGCAACTTCCTCTTCGGCAACAATCTCTCCCGCTTTATTCAAAACGCATACCTGATGTTTTTTGTCTCCCAAATCCATCCCGATCGTGATACCTTTTTTCATGGCTGGTCTCCTTATGCGTTATGGCCTACCAAGGCCGTTTTAACTTTGAGCGTGATTATATCACAGCTCGCAGATAGGGAGATCAGCCTTCTCATTTAACCTATGCGTTCTTTGCGGTTTCATGCTTTGGGCAGACCCGCCTCTGGCGGGAAATAATCTGAATATCTAAAGAATATGAACATTCTTTATCATCTTACCTCGCCGGCTCCGCCCATCCCGGGCACAGATGCCGTGTTCCAGGAGATCGAAGACCTGCGCCGCCGGTTTGGCGGCGAATGCCTCCAGCTTTTTCCGCTGCGCCGACCCAGCCGTATATTTCCAAAAAAACTTTATGGTCTGCACCAGTACCACGCCTTGCGCCGCAGGGAGCCGGCGGTGGACCTGCACCATCTGTATTACGCCACGCTCTATCCGTTTCCCTGGTTGCGCGCGCTCCGTAAGCCGCTGATTTATTCGGCCGTGACGGGCGTGGGGACGCAACTCGAACGCGGGCGCGCCGATTGGCTGAAAATGGTCCATACCATCATTTCGTGCAACCCGCGGGATGAAACCGCGCTCCGGGCGTTACGTCCGGCGCGCTACCGGATCATTCGGCCGGGCATTGCCGTGGAGCGGTTCAGCCCTGTGCCTATTCCGCTCCGGGACGAACTGGTCCTGCTGGTTGGTTCCGCGCCTTGGATTTACCGGCAGTTCCAGACGAAGGGCATAGACTTACTCCTGGATGTTGCCGGGTCCTTGCCTCTGCGCCTGGTATTCCTGTGGCGCGGGCTCCTGCGCGACGAGCTTCAGCGCCATATCGCGCGGCGCGGACTGAGCCGACGCGTGGAAATCATCAATGAAGCAACTGACGTCAACCGGGTGCTGGCGCGCGTGCACGCCACGGTGGTCCTGGCGGAAACGGACAAACTGGTCAAGGCCTATCCCCACTCCCTAATGGAATCACTGGCGGCTGGCAAGCCGGCGTTGGTCAGCGGGTGTATTCCCATGGCCGATTACGTGAAAGAGGTGCAATGCGGGGAGGTTGTGCCCCGCCTCACGCCGGATGACCTGCGTGCGGCAATTCGAGAACTTATGGACCATTATGGCGAGCGCCAGATAAAAGCCCTGGCGCGAGGCCGCGCTGACTTTGCGCTCGCGCCCATGCTGGAGGCCTATGGCAAGGTGTATGCGGAGGCCGGTGCTTAGCCCTGAGCGAACCTGTGGTGAGCGTAGTTGAACCAGTCGAAGGACAGGGCGGATATTTCACGCTTGGCGTGAAATATCCGGGTTAATGTTTACCACGGCTTGGGCGAATAGCGGGCCAAGGCATAGATGGTGGAATAGATATTGGCAGGGACCGCGTCTGGTCCGCCGAATATACCACTGACCTGTGTCCGGCCATCCACATCGACGCTGCCCGTATTGAAGATGATGGTCCACTCGCCGGTGACGTAATTATACAAGGCGTTGTCGTCAAATCCATTGCCGTCATAATCACCTGCGGGAACCGGTAGCGTCTGACCGTACATGCCCTCATAAAACGCGCTGCGATAGGGCATGCCCCATTCCGTTGTTGTGATTTTATACGCGCACAAGCCATTAGGATAAAGCGATTCGGCCGGTCGAAATGAGTAATAACCCGGCGCGGTCAAGGAACCCGAGGAACCGTAAACGTAATCTTCTGTCCTTCCAGCGCCGACATATAAGATAGACCCGCCCGAACCTGCCAAATCCCCCGAATTAGTCATGGCCCAACCCCGGTAATAATACGCCAAGTCGTCTACGCCGTCCCGGTCGTAGTCAAACGGCATTGGCAAGACCGTGTAAGTTTGCGGGTTTTCCCAGGGCCGGAAATCGCCCAGATATCCCCACTTGGTCGAGTCTGACCATCCCCTGTTTAGAGATAAAACGGACCATATGCCGGTTAAGGGGTCGTACACGCCCAAGTCGGTGAAACGGTCGCCGTCGTAATCGGCCGGCACCGGCCACGTACCGGGTTGGCCGAATAAACCGCTAGTTTCCCCCCAAACGCTGAACTTGCCATACCAAGTGGCCGTGGCGGAATCGAATACGACAAAGTCAGTCTTGCCGTCGCCATCGTAATCGCCAGGCGCGGGCAGGCAGTTTTCACCACCCCAGGTAGTAACGTTAAGAACTGTTCCATCGCCCATTAGAAAGACCAACCACTGTCCCGAGGCCGGGTAATAGACCGCCACGTCGGTCTTGCTGTCGCCGTCAAAATCGTTAGAGACTTTTAGAGATTTAGCTCTTAATGCCAGACTGTGCCAATCACAAGCCGCAATGGCAATCACGCCGCTTTGCCCGAGTACCGGCACATCGCACTGACCATGCAAGTTGTATCCCCATGCGATCGCCTTGCCATCCTTCAGCGCCAGACTGTAATAGCCACCACCCGCAATGGCGCTTACCCCGCTTAGCGCCTCCGCCGGCACATCGCACTGGCCGTAGTCATTATATCCCCATGCGATTACCTTGCCATCCTCCTTCAAAGCCAGGCTGTGAGTCCGACCACACGCAATGGCGCTCACCCCGCTCAGCGCTTCCGCCGGCACATCGTCACTGGCTCCCCATGCGATGACCTTGCCATCCTTCAAAGCCAGATTATGAATCTCACCACCCGCAATGGCGCTCACATTGCTTTGCACCTCCGCCGGTACATCGCACTGGCCGTAATTATTGGCTCCCCATGCGATCACATTGCCGTCCTTCAAAGCCAGACTGTGAGCCGTACCACCCGCAATGGCGCTTACCCCGCTTAGCGCCGTCGGCGACACATCGCACTGGCCGTAATTATTGGCTCCCCATGCGATCACCTTGCCATCCTTCAAAGCCAGACTGTAATATCCACCACCCGCAATGGCGCTTACCCCGCTTAGCGCCTCCGCCGGCACATCGCACTGGCCGTAATCATTGGTTCCCCATGCGATTACCGTGCCATCCTTCAAAGCCAGACTGTGAGCCTCACCACCCGCAATGGCGCTTACCCCGCTTAGCGCCTCCGCCGGCACATCGCACTGGCCATGCAAATTATATCCCCATGCGATCACCTGGCCGCCTGCATAGGAATTATGCGCAAATAGAGACGCCAGGCAAAACCCGGCAAGCACCAAGAATCGCAATGCAAAGACATGTTGAGCAATCATGTGTGACTTCCTTTCCTAAGAATTACTTATACCAAACAAAATATATATAAGCAATAACTATGCCAAAATGTGTATGGAAATTTAATAATGATGCAATATGGTTCGGGCCTATCCTGCCGACTTGCTTGGGCCCGTCTGGACGGCGATTTAGTTAAGATGGATGCAATGGCGGCAGTCCTTGTTATCATTATTGAGAATCTTGGAATATGAATATAAAAAATATCCAATCAGATCAACAGCCGCATTAGCCCGTTCCGGTCCGTAAAAACTCTGCCAAGGCCTCCTGCCAGGAGCGGATGGGGGTATCCAGAATGGACTGGATTTTGGCCGTGTCGAACCACGAATTTTTGGGACGAAGGGCGGGGGTCGGAAAAGCCTCGCTGATGCAGGGCGTGATTTTTGTCGGTAAGGTTAGCTGTGCGGCGATGAACCGGGCCACCGCGAAGCGCGAGGCATAGCCGGAGTTGGCAAAATGATAAAGCCCCTCGCGGCGGTCGCGGATCAGGACGGCAATGGTCCGGGCCATATCCGCCGTCCAGGTCGGCGCGCCAATCTGGTCCTCAACCACCTTCAATTCTGTGCCGGTCCGGGCGCGCTCTTGAATCTTGCTGATAAAGTTAGCGCCGTGGCTTCCGTAACTCCATTGCACGCGCAAGATGACGTGCGTACAGGCGGAGTGCTGGAGCGCCCGTTCACCTTCCAGCTTGGACCGGCCGTAAGCGTTAATTGGGTTGGGTGGATCGGTCTCGACGTAAGGCCGTGTTTGCCGGCCGTCGAAAACAAAATCGGTGGAAATGTGGACGACGAACACGCCGCGTTCTTTGGCCGCCGTGCCTAATGTACCCACTGCTTTGCCGTTCACCGCCAAGGCGGTATCGAACCGCTTCTCGGCCTGGTCCACGTTCGTGAAGGCCGCGCAGTTGACGATAACCTGTGCGCCGTCCAAGGCGTGCGCAAGGTGGTCGGCTTTGGTGATGTCAAACTCCGGCAGGTCCAGGACGCGAACGGAATGCCCGGTCTGGACCAAAACTGGCGCCAAGTCCGAGCCCAGCATGCCGCGCCCGCCCAGGATGGTGATCAATTCGGACATAATTTATCTTGGATAGTAACTGCGCAAGGTGTTCAGTGTTCGGGGGTCAGTGTTCGGCTCACCATCCATATTCACCAACTGCCTCAGCGATAGTCCAATGTCGGTCATGCTCCTCCGAATACCGAACACTGAACACAGAACACATAGTTAGTCACATTGGCTATTTGTTTACAGCCACGATCACACCTTCGGCGGGTGCCGGGCGACCAGGCTGTTGACGTGTGCCAGCGACTGGAATGTGCCGGCGTCGCTCCACCAGCCGGACATGCGGTCGAAGCGCAATTCGCCGCGTTTAATATAGGCATTGTTAACGTCCGTAATTTCCAGCTCGCCACGGGCGCTCGGTTGACAGGCGCGGATGATGTCGAAAACCTGGGAATCGTAAAAATAAATCCCGGTTACGGCGATATGGGATTTCGGCTTTTTCGGTTTTTCCTCGATGGACAGCACACGGTCGCCGGCAACTTCCGCCACGCCAAAGCGCTCCGGATCGCTGACTTCCTTGCCGATGATCCGGGCGCCTTTCCGCTGGGCGCGGAAGGCGTCGGCATACGGGCGCAGGGCATCCTCAAAAATGTTATCGCCCAGAATGACCGCTATGGGGTCGCCATGCGCAAAATTTTCAGCCAAGCTCAAGGCCTGGGCGATACCACCGGCCTCGTCCTGAACTTTATACGTGAACCGGCATTGAAAATCGTGGCCGGAGCCGAGCAGGTTGACCATGTCGCCCATATGCTCTGTGCCGGTCACGATCAAAATCTCTTCAATGCCGGCGCCGATCAGCTTTTCGATAGGGGAATATATCATGGGCTTTTGCCCGACCGGCAGAAGATGCTTGTTCGTGACCTTGGTCAGCGGCATCAACCGCGATCCGGTCCCACCCGCGAGGACAATGCCTTTTAAGTTCATGCGGTGCTCCGTTTTGGTAGCTACTCAGTGTTCAGTGTTCTGGGTTCAGTGTTCGGCATACCATACTCGCCAACTGCTTCAGTGACGGCCCAATGGCGGAAAATGCCATTTAAAAGACTGTTTTCCAATCATAAATCAAAAATCGGAAATAATACAAGTCTTGCCGGTTGCCTCCTGGTTCATTGGTCATGCTCTTCCGAACACCGAACACTGAACACCTTGTGAGTAGTCACCAAAAATCAGCAATTGTAGCTAAAATCGCGGGCGATGTCGCGGAAATGCGGGTTGCGTTGGTCCTTTTCAGACAACAGCGGTTCCAGTGTCGGCCAGGGAATAGCCAGATCCGGGTCGTTCCAGATGATCCCTTTTTCGCCCTGCGGATGGTAGTAGTCCGTGCAATAGTAAAGAAATTCGGCCTCGTCGCTAAGCACGCAAAATCCATGGGCGAATCCGATCGGTACGAAAAGCTGTTTTTTGTTGCGGGCCGACAGGACTTCGCTAATCCAGTGGCCGAAAGTCGGCGAGCCGAACCGGATATCTACAACAACGTCAAAAACTTCACCCCGGAGCACGCGGACCAACTTGCCCTGCGGATGCCCGATCTGGTAATGAAGCCCGCGCAGGGTGTTGCGTATGGATTGGGAATGGTTAATCTGGACAAAATCTGCATTAATGCCTTGCGCCGCGAAAGCATCCCGCCGGTAAGTTTCCATAAAAAATCCACGGGGGTCCTCAAAGACCTTGGGCTCGATGACCAATACGTCCTTGATGGCTGTGGGGGTGAATTTCATGCCGTATAATATCACAAACAACCCAATATTAGAATGGCCGGCGGCCGCGGAACAAAGCATCCACAAATTCGGTCACGCGCCCGATCAAGGGAAATTGGCGGCTGCATTTAAAGAACAATGTTTTCAAAGGGCTCGCGTAACCCGGTTGAACGAATCGCTGCATTGCGTGCTGCCAAAGATCGTCCAGCATAATCCAGACGCCTAACAGGCAGATCACGATGCCTACAATGGCCATCCAGGGCTTTGGTGCCCAAAGCATGCAAAAACCGCTTAGCGCCAGGAGCAGACCGATATAAAAATGATGCACACCCTGCAGAGATTCCATCGTTACACGTTAGTTTGAAGTTTAAATCTTCGAATTATTATCCAAAGCACAAAAACGGCCATGGCGCCGGCAATACCCATGGCGATAACAACCGGATGGACGGCGACCGGGTTCCAGTTCAACATGGGCCGGGCCATACCCTGTTGGAATTGCGCGGTACTGCCAATATGCCAAATCCGATCAAAAAACACGATGCAAATTAATATGGCCCCGGATAAAGACACGCCCAGCATAGCGAACAGCCCGGAACGGTATGGCAATAACTCGCGTGCTGTCATGATGCCGGCAAACAAGGATAAATGGTAAGCCGCCGCAAGATAAAGCAAAACCGGCGTTGCGACCAGGCGCGAATCCATCCAATACATCCACATCCAATCCGGTGCCATCTGGTAACAAACCACACCGGTCCCATATCCAAAAAGCGAGCCGAATAAAAGGCCAACATAAAACAATTCATCCTTGAACAAAAGGCCTCGTCTTGGATGCCGGAAACGGTCTGCGAAAAGCATGGGGAAAAGCATCCCGAGCGCGAACATCAGAAATAGATCGAGAAAGATTGTTAGACTCACCCCCTTTCAGGTTAAAAAGATTCCGTTCTTATCCTTACGTCCTGCGGGCTAGGCCTTACTGTAATCCGGAATCCAATTTTGTTCCCGATACCAAGCCAGCATGACGTCAAAGGCCTTGATAAACGACTGGTTTTTAAACTTGAAGCCCGTGGCCAATACATGTTGATTATCAAAACAGAAATGTTTGTCAACCCGTAAGAAATGCAACATGCACCGGTCCAGCTTGGGAAAACGCAGCGCCTGTTTTAGTTGATATTGACGGCAGATCCGGCCCCAGTACCAGTTCAGGAACCAAGCTAAAGGCTGGAATGCGCCCAGGGCCATCAGGCAAGGTCCCACATACCCAAAACAACGCAAGCTGCGCTTCGGGTATGGCAGGCGGAAGCTGGGCTTGAAATCAAAGATCTGATAAAACGCCCTTACGGCCGGTTCAAGGGTGACGATATCGTTATCGGCCAGATTATAAATCGAGTTCCAACCCTTGCCGGATTGGATTGCATAAGCAACAAAGAGGGCGATATCATCAACGTGAACGCAGTTGAATTTCAGATCGCCGTAAAGCACGGGCAGTTTTTTAATGCCCATTTCTTTCAATACCAACAAGGGCACAAACATTCCGGCGGCATATACACAGCGCGGGCCATAAATAAATGAAGGCCGGATGATGATTGTGTCCATTCGTCCGTTGGCCGATTCCGCTTGAACCAGGCGCTCGCTTTCCAGCTTGCTTTGCCCATAAGGGGTGCCGGGATGCAGCGGATGATCCTCTGTTAAAGGCGTGAATTGGGGAGTGCCATACACCTCCGCGGTGGAGAAATGAATGAATTTGCGGATCCCCGCCGCTTTAGCGGCTTGGAGGAGATTGGCCGTACCCTGCACATTGACGGCATGCAGTTGTTCAACCGTTGCCGCCAGATCAAAAATTGCCGCGCAATGCACAATGCATTCCACCCCTTCCAAACAGGGGCGGATGGTTTCCGGCAGACCCAAATTAAACCGCCGAATGGACATCTGTTTCCGTTCGGAGATAAAGAGCGGATCCGCGTAACAGCCGGCAACGACTTCATGGCCTTCGCTGGCCAGTCGCTCGGCAATGTGCGACCCGACAAAACCATCACAGCCTGTAACGAATATTTTCACGTTGCATCCTTTCCGTGTGCCACGCCGAGTGAAGTCAACCTATCAGTCGCTTATAGATGCCACAATACATTAAAAACAGAAGCAATAATTTTGGACCTAAGACCCGGAACGCAACTATTTTTCGGTCATGACCCAGACGCCGGCCCACGCCGCGGGCGGGTCGGCCTGCAGGGCCTGGCACTTTCGCCAGTAGGCGGCGGCGGGCGGGTCCTTTTCGCGGAGCGGCTCAAAATGCGCGATGGCTTTGGCGAACTGGCCTTCGTAAAACGCGCTCAATCCCTTTGCGAATTGGGCATAGTCGTCGGCGTGTGCCGCCAAAATTTCCGGACGCATGGGCTCGAATACCCGTACCGGCGTTTTACGGCCGACCACGGCCACGCGCGATATTTCGCGCGCGGCAAAGGCTGGGCCCATGCCGGCATGGGTGGTTTCCGAGATCATGGTATAGGTGCCGAATTGCTTGTTGATCCCCTCCAACCGCGAGGCCAGGTTGGCGGCGTCGCCCAGGATGGTGTAGTTGAACCGGTTGCGCGAACCCATGTTGCCCACCACCACCGGCCCCGTGTTGAGTCCGATACGCATAAGCAGGTCTTTACCGATACGCGCGTGCACGGCGGGGCGCATTTCAGCAAGCGTCGATTGGCAACGCAGGGCCGCGCGCACGGAGCGCACGGCGTGATCGTCCTGCGCCAGGGGCGCATTCCAGAAGGCGATAATCGCGTCGCCTTCATACTTGTCCACTGTGCCGCCTTCGTCCTGGATAATGTCGGTCATCGCGGTCAGATACTCGTTGAGTAAGGCGGTCAGCTCCTGGGGATTGAGACCTTCGGAAATCGTGGTGAAGCCCTGCAAGTCGGAAAATAAAATCGAGAGCGTGCGCTGTTCCCCGCCCAGTTGCAGGCGTTCGGGGTGCTGGACAATCTGCTCGATCACGTCCTCGCTCAGGTACTGTTTGAAGGCGCCGCGGATGAACCGCTTCTGCCGGCCTTCGGTGGCATAGTTCACCAGCACTGCGCTTACGAGGGCAAAAGCCGTTGCCGCTTCCAGGACCAGGAATGGCAGCCAGAATCCTTTAGTATAAGCGGCAACACACAGTATCGCTGGAATGGGCAAGGCCACCATAAAGGCCACGGCCGTATCGCGGGCGTTGCGGCAATACAGTGTTACCATGCTCCAAAGCATGCCCAGCAAGAGGGTCAGGGCGGCCGTCGCTGGCCAGGGTGTATCCCGGATAAAGTCGCCGGTCAGCAAATTGTCGAGCACCGTGGCGTGGATTTCCACGCCGGTATAAATGCGGCCTACCGGGGCCGGGCGCAAATCCAAAAGCCCCGGTGCGTTACAGCCCACCAACACGTAACAATCCTTGAATGCATTGGGATCCGTGATGGGCGGTGTTTCGCCAGCCTGGAGTTTCAATTCGGACTGGATCACCGCCGCGGCGCTGAAGCGCTGATGGGTGGCGGACGGCCCGCGGAAATGCAGGATCGTTTTGCCGCGCCGATCAAGAGGAATGATCCGGGAAATTTTCGATTTTCGATTTTCGATTTTCAATTTCTGATCTCTGACCTCTGATCTCTGACCTCCGATTTCCGATCTCTGAATATTGGCGGGCGAATTGATTGTCAACGTGCTGGGTTCAATGGAAAGCGTTTCGTTGGTGGTCGCAGCCAGATAGGCGGCCAGTCCAAGCGTCGGCACGATCTGCTGGTCAAACACGGCAAACAGGGGCATGCGGCGGAAAATGGCGTCCGGATCGGGCCGGGCTTCGACGTTGCCCAGCAGGGTGGCGTTGGTGGCGACTTCCGGAATCGGGAAAATAGCCTGCGGCATGACGAGGCGATTGTGATTACCTGCGGCCAACCAAGCCTGCAGATTCTGGATTTTTATGGGAGAAGCAGGTATGTTCG
>VSJD01000333.1 GCA_008636095.1 Kiritimatiellota bacterium
TCGGCCAGGTCGTTGTCTGGCCGGTTTCGCGGCCGAGGAAAATGGTGTTGACAAAACCCGTAGTCTGGGCGATCGCCGCGCCGAACGAGCGGTCGTCATCCACGCCGTAAGAAGACGGCTCGGTATAAAGCATGTCGAAAGCGACAGCCTTGGCGCCCTGGCGGCGGCAGAATTCGAGGATGGGGCGATAGACTTCGCGGGGCCAGGGCCAGCGCAGGGCCATTTCCTTATTAACCCAGTCGAGGCTTTGCTGGTCAATGAAGATCAGGCGGATTTTGCTGGTGAAGGGGCTGGGCTTTGCCATGCTGGTAACGCGCCAGTCCCAGGTTTTGGCTTCAAACCGATCCAGCGTGTCAAAGGCCCATAAGCCCAGGGCTAATCCTGCGGTAGCGAGGCCGATCCCCAATCCATGGAATATCTTGCTTGGCATTATTCCTTCCCGGCAATTCCGAGTTTTCGGGCGGCCGCATTCAATTTGTGATCCCTCGTCCAGATGGGGGCGTGATTCAACAAGGCCGATGACAGGAGGTGGATGTCAATCCAGCCAATGCCTGCGCCATGCAGGGAATGCGTCTGAATGAGGTGCAGCGCTTCAGCATGGCTCGCCATTTTCAGCGACGGCAGGCTTGAGAGCAACTCCAGGATTTCCGCCCGATTCGCAAGATTACCACACGCTAGTTCCCCGATGACAAACGGGTGAGTTGCCACTTGTCCTGAAGTCAACAGGTTATCAAGAAGTGAAACCCCATGCCGGAAATGGTCCACCCAAATGGACGTGTCCGCCAATAGCATGACTGCTCTCCTATGACCGTCGGCGGGAAATGAAGCGGAGACGTTTTTCGGTTCCGCCTAAACTGGCCAGGCGTTTTGCGCTTTCAAGCGACACAAGCGCTTCCAGGCCCAGGCGTACCAAAGATGTCTTTTCTTTCACGCCGGTGATTTCCGTCGCTTTTCGGAGTATCCGATCGTCTATATTGAGTGTTGTTCTCATGCATATAAATGTGCACTATTAGGGCATATACGCGCAAGTCTTATTATTTCGAGCCAACGGTCCGCCTTCACTGTTTGGCAGACCGCCAGTAATAATCAGAATCACACAATGGTGCCGCCGCCGAGGACGAGGTCGTCCTGGTAAAAGACAACCGCCTGACCGGGGGCGATAGACATCTGGGGCTGATCAAACACAACGCTGACCACGTGTCCATCAGGGCCGTCGGGCGTGACGGTGGCATCGGCTTGCTTGTGTTGTTGGCGGATTTTGGCTTGGACACGCAATGGCGTGTGCACCTGCACCGGCGCGCGCACCCGCAATGACGGGCGCAGAGCATCGAAGGCGATCCAATTCACTTCTGTGGCCCGCAGGCGGTCGCTAAAAAGATCCTCATATGGCCCGACCGTGATTGTGTTGCCGGGTCCATTAATGTGCAAGACATACAACGGCGCCTTCGTGCCGCTCAAACCCAACCCCTTGCGCTGGCCGATGGTGTAATAAATAATGCCCTTGTGTTCGCCCAGCGCGCGGCCTGCACGATCCACAATCGGTCCCGGTCGGATGGTTTCGTCCTTGAATAATGCGCCGTAATGCTTGCATTCGATAAAATCCTGGCTTTCCGGCCGTTCGGCGAGGTGCGCCAGCCCCAGTTCGCGCGCTAATGCTTTCACCTCGGTCTTTTTCAACGCACCCAGCGGGAAAATAAGATTGCGTAACTGCTCCTGGGCCAGGTGGTACAGGAAATACGACTGGTCCTTTTCGGTGTCGAGCCCGCGTTTCAGCACATAACGTTTGTTGGCTTTATCATGCTCGACCCGCGCGTAATGGCCGGTGGCGAAGCGATCAAACGCAAGGCCGGCGGCGCGTGCCTTATCCAATAGCAGGTCGAACTTAAGCTTCCAGTTGCACATGACACAGGGGTTGGGCGTACGTCCGGCCAGGTATTCACGGCGAAAATAATCCAATACCCACTGCCGGTATTCCACTGCCAGCGGAATGGTAACGTGCCGAATGCCCAGCCGCGTGGTCAGCGCGCGGAGTTCTTCCAGGTCCTGCGCTTCGCCCGGTCCGTAACACCCGGAGCGGCGCTCCTCGGCGGGGAGGTTAACGGAGCCGTCCCAGATTTGCATGGTGACGCCGACGACGTCAAAGCCCTGGCGTTTCAGCAGGCAAGCTGCCATGGTGGAATCCACGCCGCCGCTCATGCCGACGGCGATGGTAAGTGGACGAGAATTAGTCATAACATGTTCTATTCCGGGAAGTGTGATCGAATTCGGTTCGAAAAAAGCTGCGGCGATCTTGGGCCGCCTGCGGGCTTCCCGCACTTGCGCATACAGAAGTATAGCGCTGCGTGCGGCGCGCCCACATTCGACCCAAGCTATCCTTGTTTTTTCGAAGTCCGCTACGCGGACGCCCGAATTCAACACACGTTGTCAACGCTAACGCGGAACGCAACGGTTTTTATAGAGAAATCGTATTTTCCTGCCTTTTCTTCCAATGCGCTTCACGCTCAACACTTCACGCTTCACACGCTTCTGCCAGCGCTTTCAACAACACGCAATTCTCACACCGCGAACGGTCGGTCAGGCAAAAGTCATGAAAAATCTGGATCAAGCCTTGCTGGCGCAGACCGGACCGGTAAAGGTCCGGATTATGATCCGGGCCCAGCAGATTATGGGCCGTCTGGCGGATGATCTGGTTGTCCTCTTCGGGCGGCAGGTGCCGCAGAAATTCAGGGCGCATGACTTGCCGGTTGCCCAATGCCGCGAGGAAAGGAACGATTACGTTTGTGACGATGGCCGCTACGCGATGCGTCCCCATCAGAGCGATCGCCGCCGTTTGCCTTTTGCCGGCGAAAGTCAACCGGCGTTGCCAATAGGTGTCGGCTGCGAGATGGAAGAAGGTCGCTATTTGCCGGAAACACTCGTCGGCCGAGGTGGTATTCAGCGCCGTCAGTGATCGGGTCAAATCGTCTGCGCGGGTAAACAGGATGGCGGCAAGCATCAGGCGGCGTTGGGGATGGTTTTGCGGCCGCAGGCCGCTCAACTTCCAGTTTTTTCGGCGCAAGGCCCGCGCGCTCCAGGCGGCCTGATGTTTCCACCAATGATCCCATAATTGTCGCACAAAAGCGCGGGTTTCCGCGTCCCAGCGCGAGGGGGTCTGCGCCGGCAGAAGGCCGGCCACGCCCATCAGGAGCGCATAAGCTTTCAGGGTGTTGCGGCCGGATGCCTTGCGCAGGGTTTCCAGGGGTAACTGCTCGGCCAGGTACCGGAAAGGCGCGCGATTATTTTTATAGCCCAGCGCGGTCATGATTTCTTCATACAGGATCTGATCGGGCGCCTGGGAGGCAAAGGTGCCGGCCATCCGTGCGGCCTTGCCTTGCAGGCGTTCTTCACCCGCGGACTCGAGCATGTCCGCCACACGATCCGGGCCCCATGTTTTCAATACCTGCACACAGGGTGTGATTGGCTCACGCACGGTGTAGGGGTAGGCGGTGAGGTCGAGGCTTTCGAATGAAAAAAACAGATTGGCCGCCAAACTGTCTTTCAGCGAAACCTGGATGACGCCGCCGATGGTCCCGACTCTCCGGGAGGTCGGGACGGCCGCCGCGGCGCCGGAGAAGTAGGTCACGTGCGCGATGACATGGGCATAGGCCGGGTTCCGGGCATGGCCGTGCCTCTGCCAATCCGAGGGGTGGATATGGATTTCGACGTCGCCCGCCAGGCGGCGCCGGTCGGGACCAATGCGCAGGACAGCATCCAGGAAATCCGGCCCGTCTTCCAGATTCCATTGGCCGGGATGTTCGACGACAATTTCATCCCCTTGTTCGGTTTTCAAATTGCCGGGACGCAGGGCGGCGTCAAACCACACGCATTGCAGGTGGCGTTCCGTATAATAAAATCCACGCGTACCGGGTATGGCGCTTGAGGGTTCGGCCACTTTTGCCGGCCAGAGGCGATATCCCCTTGCTTTAGGAAATAAACGCGTTGCCTTGGGAGCGTTTTCCATAAATGCCTTCTATGCCAGAGGTCAGAAGTCAGAGGTCAGAGATCAGAGATCAGACTCTGTCTCGTCCGTCGTCTGTTGTCTGTGTCATCTGTCGTCTTGTGTCGTCTGTCGTCAGACCCTCAGCAGTATAGCCCGTTTTTGGAATTGATCAACAGGATGGATGACGGTAGAGTAAACCTTGAATTTCCGGGAGTCAGGTCGTTATCAGGCCATTTTTATTGTTTGTCATAGCCTGCCATGATTAAAGTGGAACATGTAACCAAACGGTTTGCCTCGGCCGTGGCCGTGGCCGATATTTCGTTCGAGGTCCTGCGAGGCGAGATCGTTGGTTTTCTCGGGCCAAACGGCGCCGGCAAGACGACGTTAATGCGCCTGTTGGCCACCTACCTGGCGCCGACACAAGGCCGGGTGTTCATTGACGGACTGGACGTGTTTTTGCATTCCTTGGACGCGCGGCGGCGAATTGGCTACCTGCCGGAAAATGCGCCACTCTACCCGGAAATGCGGGTGGACGAATATCTCTCGTTCCGGGCGAAGCTTAAGGGCATACCTCGCCGGAAGCGTCGTGAGCGCATGGAGGAAGTGAAGGTCCTGTGCGGACTCAAGGACGTGGAGCGGTGCATCATCGGTCAGCTTTCGAAAGGCTATGGCCGGCGCCTCGCGCTGGCGGACAGCCTGATCCACAGTCCCGAACTGCTGATCCTGGATGAGCCGATGGTCGGGCTCGATCCGAACCAGATACGTGCCGTGCGCGAGTTGATCGGCGCCCTTGGGCGACGTGTTACCGTGGTGTTGGCGACCCATTCGCTCGCGGAAGCGGAAGCCATTTGCCAGCGGGTGTTTATTATGAATCACGGGCGTATTGTGGCGTCCGATTCGCCGGAGCACCTGGTGGGCCAACTGCAAGGCAATGTAAGCGTGGTGGCCGAGATTGCGGGTCCGCCGGACGAAGTGGTGGAACGGCTTCGGTGCGTGAGCGGGGTTCTGACGGTCCAGCTGGTGGGGCCTGCGGCCAGCGGTCTTGGCCGTGGGTCGGCCCTATGGCGCCGTTATCGGCTCGGGTGCCATCCCGGCACAGATATACGTCCGGCGGTCTTCGGGATTGCCGCAACGCAGGGCTGGCCACTGCGCGAATTGAGCCTGGAAGTATTCGAGTTGGAAGACGTCTTTATCAAATTAACCGCGTCCGTGGGTCGGGGATAAACCCTGATTGCTTCCCGCTCGGAGCGGGATAAACTTGCCACGCGCTGCGCGTGGCCGCCGAAGGCGGGTAAACCAGTGGCTAATATTGCAACTCTGTTAAAAAGACAATTGCGGGCGTATTTTCACACGCCCATGGCTTACGTGATCATGGTGGCGTTCCTGGTGGTGGCGGGCTTAAGTTTCTGCCGACCCCTCGGCCAGCACCTGGGCGAACAAATCGGCATAGGGGAACTCCTGTTCGGCGCGCCCTATTTCTGGGTGGCGGTGCTGGCGGTCATTGCGCTTATTACCATGCCGTTATTTGCCGAGGAGCGTAGGACCGGCACGCTGGAAATGCTTCTGACTGCGCCGGTGACGGATCTGCAAGTTGTACTGGGAAAATATGCCGGTGCGCTCGTATTCTTCCTGCTGATGACCACGCCCACGGCGGCGTATTTTATCCTGCTGAAAGCCGTGGCGCCCGGCATGGCGGCCCTGGACTGGACGCCCATCTTTACCGGTTACCTAAGCCTGTGGCTCATCGGCAGTTGTTTTATCGCCATCGGCATGTTTGTCTCGGCCCTGACGCGCAGTCAGGTCGTGGCGGCGGTGGGCTGTTTTGTCGCGGTCAGCATCCTGTTCTTTATGGATACTGTGCGGCTGGTTCTACCCGGCGCCGCGGTGCAGGCGGCGTTGACGTACCTGTCGAGTACCCAGCATGTTCAGGACTTTGCGCAGGGTGTTGTGGATACGCGGCCCATCGTGTTCTATCTTTCGTTAACCGTGTTCTTTGTGTTTGCCACGGTCAAGGCAATCGAAGCGAGGCAGTGGAAGTAACTATGAAACACAGGTTTGCATTCAAGTGCTGGCTGACGGGGTTCACCGTGTGGGTCACGCTCGGACTCTCGGCGCTCATGGTTCTCATGGTGAATTACCTTGCCAGTCATCATCCGCTCCGGTTCGACGTAAGCCGCACGCGGCATTATGCCCTGACCGCGGAAACTAAGAGCCTGCTGGACCATCTGCCGGCAGACATTCGAATTGTTGTCTTTATGAGCGGCGAACATGAGCTCTATCGCGATGTGCAAAGCCTGCTCCGGGAATATACGTATGCGTCTGCTCGATTGCTTGTCGAGTATGTGGATCCCCATCGTGACATGGTCCGCAGTAAGGAGCTTGCCCTGCAATATGATCTGCGTGAGCCGAATGTGATCGTGCTCGATGCGGGGGGCAAGCGCCGAATTGTGCCGGTGGCGGATCTGGCCGACTACGATTACACGCCAACGCTCGCCGGCCGCGCCAAGGTTCTACGGCGGTTCTGTGGCGAGCAGGCGCTTTCGACCGCGCTCCAGGGCCTTTTGCAGGTCCGCAAACCAGTGGTCTATTTTCTTACGGGCCACGGCGAGCGTCAGACGGACAATTTCGATCCCTACACGGGCTATTCGATCATTGCCCGGACCATGGAAAAGAACAACTTGGAGATCAAACCACTGAGTTTCAGCGGTGTCAGTGCCGTGCCCGGTGACGGTGACGCCCTGATCATTGCGGGGCCGACCAAACGACTGACGCACCTGGAAGTCGAAATGATCAAAGCTTACCTGAATAATCACGGTCGGTTGTTGCTGCTGGTAGACCCCGGCCTGGATTCCGGGCTGGAAGAAATGCTCGAGCTTTGGGGCATGCGACTGGGATCGGATCGCGTGGTGAGCTCGGCTACGGCAGGCCGGCAATTGCTGGTGACGGCCTACGGGGAGCATCCCATCACCACGCGGCTGAAAAATGTAACCACCATTTTTACAATGCCCCGGTCGGTACAGCCGCTCGTGGGAACCAACGGTGCGGCGGACAAGCCGGCGGACAAGCCGCGTGTCGCCGTACTGGCCTCAAGCAGCGACCAGGGATGGGCGGAACTTTCAGTCAACCAGAATCCGCCAAAATTTGACCCTGGAGTGGACCAGCCCGGACCGGTGCCGGTGGCTGTGGCCATTGAAAAAGGGCCCGTGCCCGGCATGGAAGTGGAACTCCAGCCGACGCGGCTGGTGATCATTGGCGATTCGGTGCTGGTTGCAAACGGCGCCTTGCTGGGAGGCTATAATTCCGATTTCTTTATGAATGCCCTGAATTGGTTGCTGGAACGTAAGGAGACGCTCACGATCGCGTCCCGCGAGCCGGCGATGATCCAAGTGGCCTTGGACCGGGGTCATCTGCGCCGGCTTTCGGCGCTTGTGGTGGTGGGTCTTCCGGGGTTGGTAGTCCTGCTGGGACTTATGGTCTGGGCCCATCGGCGTAAATAGGCTGAATTCTATGCTTAGGAATTTCGAAACCAGCGGTTCTATCGAACCGCGGCTACACCTCTGGCCGAGCTCGGGCAGACAGTTTGGTGTAGAGGCCGTTCGTGAGAACGGCAAAGTTGCTGAAGGACTATTTCAATAATGCCATGCATGTTCGAACCACATTTTTTCTGCTGATCCTGTCGGTGCTCCTGGGCGCATTTATTTCCATTGTGGAGTGGGGCGGTAAAGACGAGGGTGAGCAGGATCGGCCGAATCTGCGTCTCCTGGATATCGAGCCGGAGAACGTCATCTATTGGTCTTTTTCCCGGGATACCCTGTTCGTGGCGTGTGCGAATGAGCAGGGCCAGTGGATAATTCATAAACCGGTGGAGGCGCGGGCCGACAGTATCAAGCTCAATCACATGCTGGCCGTGATGGCTAAATTGCCCCGCGGGGAAATTGTGACGGCCGCCCAGCGAACAAGCCGTTCACTCTCCCTGGATGATTACGGGCTGGGCAAGCCCCTGGCCCGCATGGTCCTGGGCGATGCGGAACATCGCCATACTCTTGCCGTCGGCGGACTATCACCGATGAAGGACACAGTATATGTGCAGGTGGACAATGCGGATGACGTCATCGCCACCTCGACGAATCTGCTGGACATCATTCCCCGTGCGGCGGCTGATCTCCGCGATCCCCGTCTTCTGGCCGGAGCGCCCGCCTATGTGAAGGGCCTTGCAATCAAGCGTCTTGGCGGTCCGCTCGTCGAGATTATCCGGGAAGGCACGGAGTGGATCATCCATAAACCCATTACGGCCCGTGCCGACTGGTTCAAGGTTTCCAGCCTGCTGGAACAGCTCTTCAATCTCCAGATTCAACAATTCGTGGCCGAGCGAATGGCCGATCCGGCCATCTATGGATTGAGTGATGACGAGATGATTTTGCAGTTCAACATCTGGAAGGATGAGGAAAAAAATGGACTTAAGCTGTGTTTTGGCAAGCGGGCCAACGAAAAGGGCGATTTAATCTATACTGCCTATCGCGGAACCGGCTCGGTGTTTGCCGTCCAGAAAGATCAGGTTGACGCCTTGAAAGTGGGCGTCAGCGATCTCCGTGATTCGCGGCTTTATTTCATGGCGGCGGATGCCATCGCCTGGATTCGGGTCGAGGAAGGCGAAAAAGTGTTACAGCTACAGAAGACCGCGTCCGGCTTTTGGCAGGTGACGGAACCCGCGCAATGGAAAGCGGATGCCCGCATTGTGGAAGATCTGATCAGCCGCCTGAATTCCCTGCGTATCGAGGGGTTCCTGAGTAGTACCAATCTTCCGGACCTGGGTTTGGATCCGCCGGCCCGCGTGATTCGCATGGCCGATGCCGTGCCGGTCCTGGATACCGCCACGCAGAGCGTGGCCGGTGTGACGGCGCCCGCGACCCAGGTCACGGGTATACTACCGACCGGCCGGACGTTGGCCATGAGCCGGCCTCTGCCGGGCAAGGAATATATTTATGCCAAGTTTGAAGATGAGGATCAGCTCTACCAGCTCTCGGTGGCGGCGGCGGTTACCCTGGCGCTCGATCCGATCGCCTATCGCGACAGCGTGGTGCTGGCCCTGGACCCAACGGCCGTTACGAAGATCATGCTCCGTAAAAAGGGCGTCGAGCAGGCTGTGACGCGGGAGGGAGCGGGGCCGTGGGTCCCGGTGGCACCCTCCGTTGGACCGGTCAATCTGGCGGTCATTACAACTCTGCTGGAAAAGATGGCAACCTTGCGCGCCGTGCGGTTCGAGCGGTCAGAGCGCAATGATCTCGGTATTTATGGATTGAAAGACCCACGCGGTTCTTTAACCTTCATCCTGAGTGGCCAGGAAGGCATTCAGAAAACCCTCGTCCTGGGGGAAGCTTCCGAGGATCTGGGTGTGTATAGCATGGTGCAGGGGCAGGAGGTGGTGTTCATTCTTCCCAAAGCGCTGGCGGATCAGCTTCTGCAGGACGTAACGCGGTGATAATATGATACTGCGCAAAATCAAGTATGGTGCGTTTATTGTTTTTATCGTGGTGCTCGTGGCCGTGCTCTATTTGAGCCTCATTGGCCTGCCGAATGTGCTGGCGCGGAATATCGAGAAACGACTGCAGTTCAGCGATCTGGTGATCACGCTGGCGAAAGTGAAGCTTGGGGTATTCGAGGGCATTATCGCGACGCAGGTCCGCTGTCACCGCAAGGGCGATATCGGCGTCCCCCTGCTCGAGGCCGAAAAAATAGTTCTGCGCCTCCATCCCCTGGCCTGGTTAAAGGGCCAAAATGGCGTGTCCGGTGCGCTCATCAAGAACGGCGTAGTGTCCGTGCCAATTCAAAGTGCGACGACGAACGATACGGCGCTCGCCAGAATGGAACGGTTTGACTTCCAGGTGTTGTTTGCGCGCGTCGTTTGGGATGAAGATGCCACGCGACTGCGGGTCGAGGAATGTGCCGCCCGGATGCCCGGGATCAAGCTGACCGGGCGAGGCGAACTTGTTTTACCGCGCGAGGGCGTTATGCCGACTCGCCCGGTGGCGAATGGTAGCGACAAAAAACATGAAGTCCGCCTGACTAAGTTGCTGACCGCATTGGGTCAGTACGGGTTGAGCACGAACGGTAGTGGCATCGTGAATGTGGATGTGACCTGTTTCCTGAATCCTGCTGATATGAATGCGCTGGATGTTCGGGTTCAGGCGGATGCGCGGCGCACCTGTTTTAAAAAAACGGTGCTCGGTGCCTGGTGTCTTAAGCTGAGTATGAAAGGCGCAAGCGGTGAAGGCGTTTTGGATTTGATGGATGCCGATATCGAGGGCACCCATGTGGCGAAAATCAACGGCCGGTTCCGATTCGATGAGCAGAACCTTGGTCTCCAATCGCTGGATGCCACCGTGGGCAAGGATCATTGGTGCGGTCCGCTTCATCTCTCCGGTGTGTATGACTGGAAAACCAGGCAGTGCCAGGGTGCGATTACAACGGCATTTAATCCCAATGCCCTGTTACCCCTGCTGTATGCATTGGATTTACCCCAGGCGTTCGTGATCGAGTGGTTTCAGTTCGAGGATCACCCGCCGGCCGGGAAGGCCGATTTTAAGTTCGGGATAGGAACGAATTGGCTTTTCCGCTTGACGGGCCATGCCCAGGGAGACAATTGCCAGTACAATGGGGTCACCAACCTGCTGATGAAGTCGGGCCTGGTTATAGATTTTTCGCCCACCAACGCCTGGATGGTGCTCACCCCCCTGCTTGCTGTGCGCGAGGAAGGTATGGTCCAGGGTGGTGCGCGCCTGGATTTTAACCAGGAGACCGTTAGCTTTAATGGTCTGTCCACGGCCGATCCGCAAGCGGTGGCCAAGATGCTCGCGCCGTTCATTGAAAACGTGGTGGGCCAATTCCGGTTCGAAGGGCCGACCAAGGTGGCCGCCTGGGGAACTGCCGGCTACATGGACTCGGCGCGCAATGATATGGATATTGAGGTTGATGCCCAGCGTTCCGGCTGGAAACAATTTATCATGGACCGCTGTTCCCTGAGCTTGCGCGTGGTGGAAGATACCGCGTATATCAACGATGTGCAGGCTGATTTTTGCCGGGGGCTCGTCAGCGGGTCGGGTTCGGTGTATCCCGTGTCGAACGCGACCAATCTGCGCTATCAACTCCAGGGCAATGTGCGCGAGGTGAATTTTCAAATGCTGACGCGCACCCTGACCGGTCAAGTGGCAGACCAGTACCATGGCTATCTCTCGGGGCAGTTGGAGCTTGATGGCTTTCTGAACGATCCCGGCGGTCAGACTGCCACGGGGTATGGAAGGATCAAGATTGGCGCCGGCCGCCTTTTCCAGTTCCCGCTGTTCGGGGGACTGTCCGAGTTCCTGGGGCGTATTGTGCCGGGGCTTAGCCTGGTCGTGCGGCAGACCGACGCGCGGGCATCCTTGGTAATCAAGGACGGCAAGATCCATTCGGACGACATTATCATCGAAGGCGAGGTAGTCACGCTTACGTGCGCTGGCGACTATTACTTGAATGGCGACCTGGACTTCGCGGTGCAGGTTAAACTGCTCAAGAAAAACACGCTGGTGGGCGGCATCCTGCAGATCGCCATGATGCCTATTACCAAGATGCTGGAATTCCGCCTGACGGGTACGGTCAAGGATCCACATTGGCGCCCGGCCTACTTGCCCAAGGAAATGTTCTTCATATTTGACTGAGTGTAAAGTATGAGAGTATGGGCGTATCGGCGTATGGGAGTATGAATACGAGGAGTAAACTCTTTACTCCCATACGCCCAAACTCCCCTACACCCACACTCGATTGCCGTTCAGGCCAGCGGCGCCGATCCGGTCTGACGCCAGTTCCCGCGCGTGAAATCGGGGAACGGCAACGCCAAGCTGTCCCATGCCACTGAAATGTCGGATAGCGGGCCCGGCGCGCTCCAGGCCGCCGCGTCATAGACGTTCAGATCCGCCCGTTGCGCCATAATAAAATGTTACCGGCATGACATTGAGAAGATGCCTTCGTTGCGCCATAATACATGTTACCGGAGCTCCTTGAGGATTTGGTTTTGTTTGAAGTCAATTTGGCGTTTTAAGGCAAAAGGGTTGATGTTGCAGAATATTTCTGTCAGCCAGGTTTTAACCGGCTCAAAGATTTCGTCAGAGCTCATCAGCCGCTGATAGGGAGTCTGCGGAACATCATATTTCTTAATATACTTGGACCCCACTTTCTTTTTCTCGATCAACTTGAGGGTTGGACTGAAGAAGTTGTTGAATAACGCCCAAGCTTCATAGAGCTGATTGATTGTCGGGATAC
>VSJD01000221.1 GCA_008636095.1 Kiritimatiellota bacterium
TTGCGCCAGGCGCCCAACGATTACGCCGGCTTGCTGATGCTGGCCCGCTGCCGGCTAATGCAGAAACAGGGTGCAGATGCCGACCGCCTGGCCCAGGAGGCGAAATCAAGTTATCCCGGCGAAGCGCAGGCGGTTTATATCTCCGGAATGGCAAAGGTGCAGACGCGCGCCTTTGAGGCTGCCTTCCAGGAGTTTTCCACCTACGAGTCGCTCTTGCCTGGTAATCCGAACACGACCTATTTCAAGGGATATTCCATGGAAGGCGCGGGGCGCCGCCAGCCCGCCGCCGATAACTACATGCGATATCTCAATTCCGTCCGCCAGGGCGAATATGCCGAGCATGCCTATCAGAAGCTGGTCGAGTGGGGGTATATTAAGCGTGGAGCGTAGAGCGTGAAGCGTAGAGCGACAGGCATGGTCCATTATGCGAAATGGTCTATGATCTCCTGTAACTGTTGCGTGCGTTTTGACGACAATGCGGCGCCCGGATTTCCCCGCAATGTTTCGACCTTGGCGCGGGCTAAAGCATACGTGTCCTTGGCGCCGGCCGCCTGCCACACGGCCAACGGCCCGCGCACGGCCAAGTCCGGCATGAAATACTCTGCCGATCGCAGCCGCGCCAGTGTATGTGCTTGGGTCAGATAGGTTTCTCCCAAGGGACCAACCTGCTGGATGAGTTCCGCCGCGATCGTCTCCGGTCGCACGTCAATGCCTTGTACGAAGCGGCGGGCCATGCCGGCCAGCTCTGCGTCCATCAGCAATTGTTCATGACTACAGGTCATCCCGGTCGCGAACATCCCGCAGTTAACGATCAGGTCATGGCCGGCGCCAATGGCCGCCAGCAGGCTGAATGTCTTTTCCCAGGCGTTTTGTTCATCATGGGCATGGTTGTCGGAATTAGGCGCGGTTGTATGCGATGGCACGTGGTAAAAATGGGCCAGCTGGGCGGCCGCAACGCGGCAGACCGAAGTCTCAATGGAACCGACCAGCGCAGCGCCGGTACGCATATCCGTGGTCGTCCATGAATTGGCATACAGAACTTTTGCGCCGGGCTTCAACAGTTGAATCATCACCAGTCCGGACAGGCATTCGGCATTATTCATGGTTAGCAGTCCAGCCAACGTGTATGGGGCTGAGACCCCGGCATTGGGCTCAGGCAGAATAGCCAAAGGCACACCCGTAACCACCAGTGTCCGTCAGCGCTTCCAAGACGTTGCCTTCCCAAAACAGAGGGCTGGTCGGCGAAAGCTGGCTGATGCCATAAACCTGCGATTCCAATTTGCCGGCAAATGCCGCGCGCAACATGGCGATACAGGCATGATTGACATTACATTGATCCGTTGAAAAATATACCGGCTTGCGGCTGTTCGCAATGACGGCTTTAACCCCGTAAAGCAAAGACGCCGCTGGATGCGGCCCATCCTGGGGCATGACGGGAATCCCGATCATATCTATAGCGGATAATTGTTCGCATATTTTGCCGAATAATTCAACATCAGCGATAGTTGAAGGCCGGGTCTTACCTGTATTTGCATCTGCCCAGAAAACAGCGTTATGTCCGGCCGCAATTTTGGGCACGCCATCCCCCAGCGTAAACACAAACTTTCCTTCGCGGTCAAACACGTCAAACCTCGGCGGAATTTTACTTAAATAATCCTCAATGCACGATTTGCTGAAGCGGACTGTTTTTTGCTCGGCATCCACTTCTAAGCCTTTCTCCTTTAGAAACATAAACATTTTTTCACTGCCAATCTGCATGCCGCAGTTCTGGAGAATATCCACCGTTGCCTCGTGTATTTGCCTGATTTCCTGATCTGAAAGAACATTTAATTTCATAAGCTTCATCTTGTTTTTTTCTTCCTCTCTTCTGCCATTGTGCCGATCAGCATATTGTCAACTCCGTATCATGCGCGCGCGGGCTCTAATAAATACAACTTATTTTGAAAATATTGCGCTCCATTGAGTTCTGGCCGATTCCGCCGTAATCGGCAGGCAATAGACATCTGGCGCAACTTGTTTCAAAGTGCAATGATGCGACGGGGGCACCGTAATGAAAATATTTCCTTTCATTCCCCTGGGGCGCAGTAATACGCCGGAAAGCACGCCTCGTTTTTCGTCCCACTTTACTTCAGCCAGATCGCATCCGCCTTGCGAAACATGAAAACTGGTTGAGAGCACCCAGGGACAATCCCTTGCCGGAACTATTCCCATCAACCGGCTTGAAGGGCATTTTAATTTCATCGAAAATTTATACTTGATCCGGCCGAAATATTTCTGTTCCCAGAATTCCCAGGCATAATATTCCTTGTCAGGGGCCAAGCCCAGCCTCTTCAAATCTACCTCAATGGTCATGTCATGCTCACAGTTCATCAATGCCACGATATCCCGTTGGTCCCAGCCGGTATCCACCCGCAAATGCCAGATGCGCGGATGGGCCTCCGGATAGACATGCTCAAACAAATCAACCGGTCTGGCAACATGCCCGTAGGCGGGCGTAACCTGGCGGATAATTTCAAACCGGTCCTTTTCGCTGAGATCGAAACGGTCTCCCAGAAACATCTGTCCGCCCGACATTGCCACCAGCGTCGCCCGTATCCGGCACTCTTCAATATCGGCCGGAGGCGCCACATGCAACGAATCGGGGTTTAACCTCAGCATTTGTTCATGGAGATAATAGCGCGCGATGGTCGTGGTCGCCTGTTGGCGGAAAAAGGCCAGTTTCTCGTTCGTTTCAAAACCGGTATTACCGATATCGGCTGCCGTCATGCTGGTGGAACCCATTCCTATGCCATAGTGAATCAGGTTGGAGCACCAATAGACATAATCATCCTTAGACATTTCTTCCATGATGATTTTCTGCGCATGGCGGTAGACCTCGATGCCTTTAACCTTGCGCTTGTCATGCGGGGTAAATGCCGGATCTACGCGGCCCATGCGGTTCATGAAATCAAACTTAAAATAAGAAACGCCCATGGCCTTGAAATGACGGATTATCCTGCGCAAAAACTTTTTGCCTTCCGGATGAGTCGGATCCAGTTCAAAAAGTTCACAATGCGGTTCCCAATACCATCGTCCCGGAGCGTCCTTTGGATGAAGCCGAATGAGCGCCTCCGGATGTTCCTGCGCAAATGTGCAATCAGCCGCCAAGACCACCGGGCTCACCCATACCCCGAGTTTAAAGCCACGCTTTGAAAACTCATCCGCCAGATATTTCAGCCCGCGCGGATAGCGTTCGTTCACCTCAAACCAGTTGCCGGGCAAGTCGCCCTTGTTATATCCCAAATCCAACTGCATATATTTGAACCCGAGGCCGTCAAATTCGTTTTTGATAAGGTCAACCGTCCGCAGCGTATCGGTCTCATTCTGCGTCAGGCGGTAGCCGTACCAGGAGAGCCAGCCGGCCGGCGGTTTCGGGTAAACTTTTAACTTGCGGATTTTGGCGCAGGTATCCGCCCAAGTCTCCAATGCTGCATGCGGGTCGCTGAATTTTCCCAGCAGAATGGTTTCCGTGGCGATGCTTTCGCCCGGCGACAATTCATATCCGGCAAAATTATTGACCAGCGCAAACGCCCGTACTCCCCCGGTCTGAGGATCAACCAGCAACAGCGGCGCGGCCGAACATCTTGCCATCGGCACAACGAACGAAAGCATCCAGGCTGGCAATCCTTTGCCCCGATAATACACCATCAATCCCGCCTGGCTGTGATGGGCGCCGGCCTCCAATTTGCCGCCCATCAATTCTTTTGCCCAACGAATGTCCTCTTCTGCAATAAAGTAACTTTCCCATTTCTCCATGTAGGGCGGACAGGACGCCTTCCCTTTAACAGCGCCGGCAAACCAGCCGCCGGCGCTGTCGAGAAATACGACCGGATCCGACGCGTCCGTTCCCAATTTGCCGCCCTCCATTATGTGAAACGACCCCAACCGGACCGGCTCCCGGCCTTTGTTGGTCAATTCCGCTTTAAGCGATACCCAGCAAGGGGCAATACTCTTCCGGCTCCATTTGATTTCCAGTGGGAAATGGCTTATGTTTTTTTGGTCCTGCAAGGGAACCGCCAGCCACCGATCATTGACAAAAAGACGGGAGCTAAACGGATGCTGGCCCTCATCAGTTTTGATTAGCCCGCCTGTACCATTGAGCTCAACATTAACCTTGATATTATTTTTATTCATTTTTTTCATGCCCGTTGGTGTTTTCCGTGAGACACTCACGCGTCCCGCCTTCTTGCAAAACGGCAGGATCATATCCGTCCACTTGAGCCATTCCCCCCGCTTGCCGGGACCGGTCAAACCGCCGCCGCACAACCCTTCACAGTCCCGCCGGTAACGTACGCTCAGCGCCGGCGCGCCAGGATGGCGCGCATATTGCCGCCCAGGAATTTGGCCATGGTTTGCTCGTCAATAGCCAGGCGCTTTAAGACTACTCCCAGTTGTTGTTTTCGGATGTCTTGAAAATGAACTCGAGGGCCTGGGTGGTATCTTCGTAGTTGGTCGTGTGCCCGGTATCTTTACGGTCAATCAACAGGACTGACCGTTTCATTTCCTGCAGACGCTTTGCCAAACGACGGACACTGTCCGGCGGAACGGACGTATCCTTGCCTCCCACGGTGAAGGCAACCGGCATGGTAAATTTCTCCGGAACCAGTTCCGGGCTGCGTTTTTTGTATTCTTCCGGTTGCTGCTGCTTGTTCCCGCCGTACGAGGCGGCAATGGCGTCCTGGAAGTTCTGATAAGCCAACATGTTGGCCGTGCCGTTTTGCGAACTGATGCCGGCCACCAGCTCGGGGTGCAACGCGGAAAAAATCAGGACCGCAGTTCCTCCCATGGATCCGCCCACCAGGAAAACCTTGCGGACGCGGTACTTGTTACGAAGCAAGGCGATGATCTGCACCAGGTCGGCTTCGGCCTTCGGTCCCATCCACGAGGTGGCCGCCCGGTAGTCCGGCGACACCATGATCATCGCGTGCCGGGCGGCAAAATCGCGAGGCGCTTTACACTCATCGCGCTCAGTCTTGACGTATTGCCAGCGATCGGAACCATGCCCGTGCAAGGCAATCAGGACGTCGCAAGGCTTGGACGGCTGGAAATCCTTGGGGAGTATTTCCACGTAACGTTGCGGAGACCCGTCCACGTCAGCCTTGAACTCCACGTCCACAGGCTTCCCGGGATCGTCAGCCGCAAGGGCGGATTTCACAGGGGTAATTGCAACGATGCCAGTCATAATAATACTCCAAAATGGTGCGAATTTCATGACAAAATTAGCCCTTCAGGTACGCCAGTGTCCGGCGCAAGCTTTCGGATGGCAAGAGCGTCGGCGTGTATTCCAGCGCAAAAACACCCCTGTAGCCCATGCTTTCGATTTCACGGACCAGGAGCGGATAATTCGTTTCACCCAGCCATAACTCGTGCCGTCCCGGATGGCCCGCCGAATGGATATGGCCGATCACATCCATGTTTTTGCGGAGGTGGCCGGTAAGATCGCCTTCCATGATCTGCATGTGATAGCAGTCGAACAACAGTTTCAAACGGGGTGAGTTCACTTCCCGGCATAAGGCGGCGCCTTCATCGGAGCTGGTCAGGAAATAGCCGGGATGGTCCACCTTGTCGTTCAGCGCTTCGAGCAACAACGTAATGCCGGCCTTTTCGGCGCGTTCCGCCGTGGCTTTCAGGCCATCCAAAACGTTCTGCCGCATCGGCGCGCGGGAAAGTCCTTCTACGAGATTACCGGTGCAAACAATCGCCGCGCCGATATTGGCATCGCGACAATAAGCCAGCGTGGCATCGGTGCGCTGCAACCATTCCGGCCGGCGGGCGGCATCGGTCAAACCGCTGCCAATACCGCCATCCGGTGACCCGATCACAACGTTGGTCATAGTAATCCCGGCTTTTTCGGCGGCGGCGCGAATTTTGGCCGCTTGCTTTGATGTCTTGGCATCACCGGTACTATTTGTCGTTGTGAGATCACCAAACCACATTTCGGCGAATGAAAAACCCGCTTCTGCGGCTAAGTGTATACGATCAAGGAACGGGCGATCCGTGAACACCATTTCCAGGCAAACACCATAGTTCATTACATGCCTCCTATAGCTAGCGTTTTTTACCATCGTAGAAAACATTCAACATCGAACATCGAATGGAAGCGGAACAGCTGGAATACTTCGGTGTTGGGCGTTCAGACTCACTTGGGTGACTCGCCCCGGCGGAGCAGGGAGCACTCCGGCGGAGTCAGGTGTTGGATGTTCGATGTTTGTTTCCAGATTCCCCCGTCACACCTTCGCCAACACTAAAATTCCAGTATGTAAAATCCGCCGGCCGGAATTGTGCACCAGTATCTACCGTCCTCCTGTCGTTCAAGCGTTCCCCCCTCGGGCCAGGACTTCAAAATCCGAAATTCACCGGGTGCTTCCCTGAAGCATACGGCCGTCTTAATGTCGGCCTCGTCGAGGAAACAATCACCTTTTTCGGCGCTGCGTTCAACTCCTTCATTGTTGAACATTGTCAGAAGCCATTTATCACCCGACCGGCTTAGAAGCCAGTGGACACCGCCAAAAACATTGCATGGGAAGTCAGTTTTAATTATTTTGCCAAGACCGTGTTCCAGCAACTCAATATCCGTGCTTTTGAGCACTTTGTGCTTTTCCCCGGAAACAGATTTGGCAAAACCCCCGTCAGAGCTGGCATCCACCAGATAAGCATATTTCGAAAAGGCCTGTTCTCCGGCATCCTCGTAAATCACATCGAAGAAATCGCCGAATCGACTGTTGGTGATGGTATGTCCCTCGTTGCCGAAAGTTTGCCCGCATCTCGCGTAAACCAGGCGCAGAACTTTCCTTATATGACCGAAAAACTCTTTGGTTCCGGCGGCAAGTATCCGGCCAAGGTAGACGTCGGAATTAGGATCGTTTATATATCCGATATCGACGACCTTAAATTCTACGGGGAGTACAATTGCGATGGGCACAAATGGCTTTATGTGAGAATATTTTTCAGCAAAGCTTATGAAGTCCTTTTTAACCGTGCCGTAAGGAGTCAGAGGATAATCACGCCAATTGTAAAAGGTGTTGCTTACGCCCCATTCCTCGCCGAGGAACTGAGCGCCGGACATGAGGGAATAATAGTATATCCTGCGTTGCAAGGCGCGGGAACTGCCGCCGTTCGGCCCATTGGAGGAAAAATCATATGGGTAAATAGTATTGTCCAACCGCCATTCATTAAGCTGTCCCTCAAAGAAATGGCAGGTGCTGCATGGCTGTCCGCCCCATGGCTCATAATAGGTGCCCCAGATACGCTCGAACACCCCCGACATGCCGCGGGCCAATGCCACCTGCAGTCGCATGAGACTTATCTGTGCACCTACCTCGGGCATTGCCGCACGGGCTGCCAGCTCGTATTCCATGGCCGTGGCCATTCCGTAGCTGTCGCAGGGCAATAGCAGTCCGCCAGTTTCGTCCTGCCTCAGCTCGAAAAGTTGTCGCAGTTCCTCAATGTATTCCTGCCATGTTTCGGAATATTTTATTTGACTGTATTCATAGGCGGTACCGCAGGATAGATGGATGCACCACTTGCAAGCCGATACCGCCTTGATGGCGTCATGTATCTGCTGTTCTGTCCAGGGAGGTGGCGTACCCGCAAGTTGCGTTCGTATCCTGTTCCAGTCGTTATTGCGCACGGAGACCCACTCGTGCATCTGTATGCCCAAAAACCATTTGCCCAGCATGGCGCAATATTCCCGGAGCAATGAGTGGTCGAAATCATATTTACTATAAAAGGTGCCACCCTGAAGCCGGTCAATGTAAAACGGGAAACCGTTCTCCTTGACGAGGTTGTAGAGTTTTCCTCCTTTTGCGGCAATGATGTTAAACTTTTCATTTTCCGGAGTAGCAAAATGCTGGATTATTTTTATGCCGCTGTTTTTGTTTAAAAGGCCGTTTTTTACAAGTCCTGGCAAATAATGTTCGTCATAACCATGAATGAATCGCAACATTTATATATCCCTCCAGCCATAGGAGTTAATTGTAAAATTATTTAGTTTAACTCAGTGCTGTTAAATCTTCTTTAAACTTCGGGCGTTTTCCTGTCCGGCTTTTCCCGGCTACACCTTTGCCAGTACCTTGTTAATACCTTCCGCAATGGCCCGGCAATCCGCGGCGGTGTAGTTGGAATCGATCCCAATGACGACCGAACGGCCGAGATAGTCAAGTGTCTGCGGACACATGTCTTTAGCATAGATCGGCCGTTCCGATGGTTTTACGCCGCTCCACGGCAGGCCGTCCGGCGCGACCGCTTTCTGCTCCATGATATGGTCCCAGTGCGTGTAAATATGCCAGTTCTTGATCTTGGCGTCGTAAATGCCGCCGGCCGGCACGCCTTCAGCCTGCATGGCCTTCGTGGCCCATTTGGTTTTTTCCGCGTCGGGCATGAAGATCACCATGGTCGTGCCAACGGTGCCGTTAGGATCGGCCAGGCGCTGGAGTTTGACACCCGCGGGCAGATTCAAGGCGTTCATGATTCGCCGGAACGCCATGCGATAGCCCCCGACGATTTTGTCGGCCTTGCGGATTTGAGCCAGGGCCACCGCTCCCTGCAGTTCGCTCATGCGGTAATTTTCGCCGCAGAACAATTCGCCCTCGCGCCGTTCCGCGGCATACCGATTTGGGCGCCAGCAGGCGGCGCAGTCGTGCCAGGACTGCGCGCGGGTGTGGAGCCACTCGTTGCTGGTCATAACGAAGCCGCCTTCGCCGCTGTTCAAAACCTTGTAATAATCGAAGCTAAAACAGCCGATCGTGCCGATACTGCCCAGCATCTTGCCGCGATATGAGCCGCCCGCCGCCTGGGCTACGTCCTCAATCAGCGCGATCTTATGCTTGTCGGCCAGCGCTTTCAACTCTGCCATCTGGGCCGGAAGCCCAAGCATATGCACGACGGCGATGGCCTTCGTGCGCGGCGTGATACGGCGCGCGACGTCTTTGGGGTCGAGGGTCAACGTATCGTCAATGTCGGCGATTACAGGGATGGCGTTGCAGGCGCCCGCCGCGGCGGCCGTGGCAAAAAACGTGTAGGCCGGTACGATGACTTCGTCGCCCATGCCGATGCCCAACGCCCGCATGGCGGCAATCAGCGCCGAGGTGCAGGAGTTGACCGCCAGGCAGTAGGGCGTGCCGATGAACTTGGAAAATGCCTTTTCGGCCGCCTCCACCTTGCTCGGGCGCGGATTGTAATAGCGGAAGAGATGCGGCCCCTTGATCTCTTTGGCTGACTTGCGAATGATCGTTTCCATGGTTTTGCGCGCGGCCGCCGGTAATTCCCAGAGATCGAGCAGTTCCAGCAGTTCGTCCACGTGAATCTTGGTGGGGTAGCTTCCCATTTGTTTGACGGCCTTGGTGCCGCCCTCGATAGCCAGTTGTTTACCCATGGTGTGTCTTCCTCATTTCCGATTTCCGATTGCTGATTTCTGATTTTTCTGACTTCTGACTTCTGACCTCTGACCTCTGACCTCTGACCTCTGACCTCTGACCTCCAGCTACTCTATATTGTCGGGGCAAAAAGGCAATGGACTAGCAGGCAAATTATTTGTATTATCTTGCAATGGCTAAACAGAAAATAGTCGCGAACACGAAGAATTATGGCTGGACTTGGTTGACGACGCCGGCGGAGATGCCCGTGCTGGTCAATGCAACCCGTGCGGTCTGGACGACGCCGCACACCAGCCTGTGCGCTCGGCACGTCAATAGATACTGGGTGCTGGATTACAGTCTATCGGACTTGGGGTTATTCAAGGTGGGACGGCGGACGGCTCCCTGGCGTCGCCATGCGGCTGGCGAAGCCTTGCTGTATCCGCCGCGCACGCCCTACTGGGAGAACATGAACCGGGTCAAGCCGCCCATTCGCAACGCCTGGCTGATGTTCCGCGGTGGACCGGGCGTGGGTTTGGATACGCTGGTGCGGCGCGCGACCGGCTATGCGCGGTTTGTAGATCCCGAGGGACGTTTGGGGCGTCTGA
>VSJD01000222.1 GCA_008636095.1 Kiritimatiellota bacterium
TTGAGCAGGCGGCTGAAAGCGGCCAGCGCGAAGGGGAAGCCGGCTTCTGGAAGGCGACGGGGTTTTTGTGTGAGGCTCTGGATTTACTGCGGCATAGTGTGCTGATCGAGGTTGATACGTATCGGATCCCGGTAACTGTTTTGCCGGAGACGCCGACGCTGGCCACGGCGGTAACGGCCTTCCTGCGCGAGCATATGCCCCAACGTCTTTCACTGGGGACAATTGCGCAGCATCTGCATGTCAGCGTCTCGACACTTTCGCACCGCTATCGCGCCGAAACGGGCGAGTCGCCGATTGCCACGCTCATTCGCCTGCGTATTCAGCAGGCCCGGAATCTCATGATGAAAGGCCAGCGCCTTAAAACGATCGCCGCCGCGCTCGGCTTCAGCGACGTCTATTATCTTTCCAAAATGTTCAAGCGCGTGGAAGGCCGCTCGCCCCGTCAGTTTGTGAACGCACTGAATGCGCCGGTGGTGAGGAAACGATAGCTTGCCTATTCGGTGTTATCGCCTTCGGAACGCCAGTGACAGGATGAAAAATCCCATGGCGAAGAGGACGATGGTGGCGCCGGTGGCCGTGCCCCAGTAGAACGAGGTTATCAATCCCAGGATGCCGGCCAGTGCGCTAATGACCACCGCGCCGAGCACGTAAACGGTCATCGTGCGCGCCATGTTGCGTGAAGCGGCGGCCGGCACGATCAGCAGGGCGTTGATGACGAGCAGACCGACCCAGGAAATCGTCATGGTGACCACCAGGGCAACGATCACGGCAAAAAGAGTTTCCAGTCGCCAGACGGGAAACCCGCGTGCCTTGGCCAATGAACGATTCAGGCAGGTAAAAAACAACGGGTTGAAAAACGTCAGCCACACACCGGTGACAATCGCCAGCAAAAGCACGAGCCGCAGGATCTCAAACGGGGTGATCGTCAGCAGATCGCCGATCAGGTAACGGGAATAACGCGCAAATCCCCCGCCCCGTGACAGCAGGACCACGCCCAGCGCCACGGCAAAGGCCATCATGAGCCCGATAATAGTGTCGGTCGAGGCCGAACTGTATCGGCGCAAAACAGAGACGAGGATGGCCAGCACTGTGGCAAAGGCCAGCATGGCCCAGAGCGGATCGGCCAATCCCGCCAACGTGCCGATCGCGATGCCCGTCAGTGCCGCATGTCCGATGGCGTCCGAAAAAAATGCCATCTGGTTGCTGATCACCAGGCACCCGATCAGTGCAAATAACGGCGCGATCAGGAGCACGGCCAGCAGGGCGTTCTGCATGAACGCAAACTGTGCCCACTCAAACGGCAAATACGCGATGATGGAATACAAAAAAGTCATAATAAGAAGAGGTCAGATATCAGAGGTCAGAAGTCAGTTCGTAATCGGTTGTTTGTTTCGGTTTATTCAATGCTGTCCGTCGTCCGGATAGCGCACACCTCGTGATGAAGCGGGTGCTCGGACCGGTTTTCCAGTTGCTGAATTCCTGCCGCGGCCAGGTCAATTCCAAAAGTCTGTCGAATGCACGGGCCCGCAAGCACTTCGCGCGGCGATCCGTCACAGAGAATAGTGCGATTCAAAAAAATCATGCGGTCGGCAAAACGGGCCGCCGTTGGGATATCGTGCGAAACGAGCAGGATCGAAAGATCGAAGGTCCGGCGCAATTCGGAAACCATGCGATAGAAAAGGTCAATACCCGCAGGGTCCACACCTGACACCGGCTCGTCCAGGAGCAGGATGTCGGGAACCGGTGTCAAGGCCAGGGCCAGCAGAACCCGCTGAAGCTGGCCGCATGAGAGTTGGCCCAGGCGCTGGTCGAGCAGGGCATGGGCGTTGACCACGGAGAGCATATCCAGGGCTTTCGCGCGGATTGCGTTGGAATGGCCCAACCAAACCGGGCGATGCACCAGGGCGCCGGCAAACAGATCCAGCACGGTGACCGGCGCCAAGGTGTCAATATCGAGCTTCTGGGGCACATACCCGATCCGCGGATGGATAAAGCGCTCCTCATTTCCCGCATGCACGAAATGGAGCGATCCGGTATAGGGCAGTTCGCCCAGCATGGCCCGGAACAGCGTGGTTTTTCCGGCACCGTTCGGGCCAAGCAGCACGGTCAGTTCGCCGCAATGCACGTGCAGGTTAATGTGTTCCAGGATGGAGATCCTATTCAGGGTCACACCGAAGTTGACCAACCGTGTGCAACAACCGCCGCAGGCCAGGCTCCGCCGGAGCGCTTCGCCCAGGCGAGAGGGTCCCGAGATGGTTGTCTGTTGTTGGAGCGTTGATATCATGACTGCGGAAAGAATGCGTGATTCAGCGCTACTTTTCAAACATTTTATTATCAAAGGCGACGCACGTGGAACGCAACAGTTTTCATTTGTTCTTCGTTATTATTCCGTCATTCGGCGTTCGATGTTTGCTTCGTCTGGTATCCGGTGTCTAATGCCTTTTCCAGTGTCTGCAGATTGGCTTTCATGATGGTGAGGTACGCATCCGGCGCCATCGGGCCCGTGACAACGGGATCGAGGCGGTACACAGTCGTGCCTGTTTCGCGGGCGATTGCGTCCGCCGCTTTGGCCGAATACTGGGGCTCGGCAAAGATGGCTTTGATGCCGGTTTTCTTGACGAGAGTTATGGCTTGAGCCAGCTCGCGTGCGTTCGGTTCCGAGCCCGGCTCGCGTTCGATCACGGCCACCACGGTTAATCCGAATTCCCGGGCAAAATAGGGGAAGGCCTCATGAAAAGTGATGATGTCGCGGGTCCTGACGTTCTGCAGTCCCGCGCGCATGGTCGCGCGGAGCGTGTCCAGTTTGGCGAGATAAGCGCGAGCATTCTTGCGATACAAGTCCGCGTGATCCGGATCGAGCTGCTCCAGGCCGGCGGCTATGTTCTCAACCTGTTGCATGTGCGCTGTCACGCTGACCCACACGTGCGGATTGACAACGCCCGCGGTGACCAGCAAGGGGATTCCCTCGCTGGCCTGGATCAGCTTAAGCCGCGGAACCTGTTGGATGGCCTTATCCAGAAAGGTCTCCATGCCCGCCCCGTTGACGACAAAAATATCAGCCTTCTCCAGGGTGACGAGATCCCTCGGCGTCATCTGGTAGTCATGCAGACATCCGGTCAGCGGCCGGGTCATGTTAATGACCTCAACTCCCGGGATGTCCCGGGCAACATTGAGCGTTGCCAGGTAAATGGGGTAAAACGAGGTGACGATTCTCAGCCCAGCTGCGCTTGCGCCACCTGTCAGAAATAGAAGGCAAGCGGCAACTATTGCCGGCAAACATCGGAATGGCAACCATGTATTCATAGAACCGTACAATAGACGTATTAACTGCAAAGAACCACAAAAGAAATAACCATAGTATTTTTGCGCTTTTTTGCGGCAAAATATTTACTATTAAAATTTATACGACAGTGAGCCGCCAAAGACCCACTGTTTGACGTCAAAGTAAATCTGCCGTGCGCCGGCCTCGATGTCGGAATTCCACAGCCAGGCATATAACGCGCGTCCACCCAGGATCAGCGAGGGGGTCAGCGCGTATTCCGCGATGACATAGGCTTCACCATTGACCAGTCCTGCATCCTGCGACGTGATAAAATCATCGGATGTTGTTTCATTGTCTACATTCCAGGCAAAGTTGTATGTGTTATATGATCGTGAGCCCCAGCCGCTGTTCGCGCCGGGTGTCAGGTGCAGGCGATCCTTCAGAAAGGTGAAATCGTGTTCCAGGCTCATGTTAAAATAGGCGCCCTGCACATCGCCGAAATCGTAATAGGCATTGAGTTCCGGCTCCGCGATGGGATTCGGCCAGGCAACACTCAAAAACACCTCGCGAGTGGAAGGGCGTGGAGTGTTTGGGTAAAGATATTCAATGATCCCCGCGCTGGCCTCAATCACCGGCACGGGAAAATCATAGGCCGCCGTCAAATCCACCTCGGAAAACTGGCGTCTGCCAGTGACCTGGTCGCTGAGATCCAAGTTTCCCCATACATTCAGGCGAACTCCGTGTTTTTTAACCGTTAGGGCTGGTTCAATCACCGGCCGGTCACTGTTGACCTGGCCGCGGGAAACATAGGCCGAATACATGCCCAGATCGGCGATGACCGAAAACGCCTGGGCGGCCTTGGCCGATTCCGCATGCATAGGAGGGGTGTCGGGGTTGGGAGGATCAACGGGCAGAGAAGCCGCCGCCGAGTCGGCAGTGAGCAGGCCGGCCGTCGCAAGAACCAATACCACCCTGAATATATGCATATACCCCCGCACATGCCAATGATCGTTGATCCGCTGCAAGGCGGCGCCAATGCCCCTGAGAGTAACAAACACTACGCCTTTATGCGAATGATGTTATAATAAAAAAATTATCAAGGATTGCCCCGAATGCCCCCGGCCCCGCATGACCGCCCAAAAGTTCTTGCTATGCGCAACCCTGAAGCTATATTCGGCAACTGAATCAGGTCCAGCGCTCTGCCGGGCTTGAGTCAGCCACAAGGGGCGCTCATTGTATGAATGCGTTCATTCAAGGTGGCGAGAAGGCGACAATAACCAGGGAGATAAGGAGATGTATAAGCAAATAGCCGCAGCCATTGAACGCGAAATAAATATGGAGAATCTCAAATCCCTGAGCGCCAGAATCAATGGGTTTGAGCGAAGCTGCTGCTATCGCGATTTCAGGAGATCGGCCGGATTTTGCCGGCGGAAGCTGAGGGAAACCGGACTGGCCGGCGTGAAACAAATCACCATTCCGGCGGACGGCAAATCCACCTTCATGGACTGCACCATTCCGCAGGCGTGGGATGTGGAGGAGGCATACCTTGCGATTGTTTCGCCGGATTTGCCGGAAAAAGATAAAAAACTAGCCGCTTTGCGCGATGACGTCCTTTGCGTGGCCAATCGTTGCGCCGCAACGCCTTCGGGGGGCATTCAGGCCGGGATTGTTACCGTTGAACAAATGCGAAAAGAACGGGATGTGTCCGGGAAGATGGTTTTTGTCCGCACGCAATTTCCGTCGGAAATCCGGCGCGAAGTGCAGGATAAAAACGGAGTGGGCATTATTTCCGCTTATTCGGCCGGGGCCTTGAATCTTCCCGATAATTCATATTGGATCAACGGATGGGGGTTCCCGGGGTGGTATCTTACCAAGGAGGACAAACCGCTGGTTTGTTTTTCCATCACGCCCCGTAAAGGCGCTTTCCTTGAAAAACTGCTTCAAGCGGGAACAGTGCACGTTCAACTTAACGTCAAAAGCCGCGCGTACGACGGTTCCATATATTCCGTTACCGGCGTTGTGCCGGGAAGCGAAGCCCTGGAAATTATTGTATATGCGCATGCTTACGAACCGTTTGTGCCTGATGACGCCATCGGCATGGCCGCCATGATCGAAATGGGGCGGATATTCAAAAAACTTATTCAACAAAAAAAACTTGCGCCTTTTCGTCTGAAAGTGCGTTTCCTCATTTCGCAGGAGCTTTACGGGTTTTCGCATTATTTTAGTTTGCCGCAAAACCGCCGGAATGTTTTATGTGCCATCAACATGGACAGCATCTGCCACGACTATCAGAAAATCGGGCTTCCGATCCGCACCCGCCTGAGTCCGGCCAGTATGCCGTTCTTCGGCGATTACCTTTTCCGGGAAATCAGCGATTATTTTCTGGAAGACTATCCGAAGTGCGTCGAGCTCGGCAACCTGGATAACGATACTTTTATTTCCGACCGCACTATTGGGATTCCCAGCCAGTGGATCTGGACCCATCCCGGCGCATATCATCATAGTTCTTATGACAGCTTTGATCGCATGACCGATTGGACATTGGGCGGCAAGGTGATTGCAGCCGTCAGCACGTACGTTGCCGTCCTGGCTTCTGCCGGACGGGAAACCATTCGAGACTTGCGGCAACACGCTTCCATGGAAGCGCAACGCGAAATATTGGATGGGATGAAACATCTAGTCCGTGACTTGCGCGAACGTAAAATTCCTCTTGAGACCGCGCGCGAAAAACTGAATTTCATCGCTCACTGGCAGAGGGAACGGCTTGCTTCGTTCCGGCGTTTTTCAGCCGACAGCAATCTTGCCGCTCTGGACGGTGAAATTGCGGCCCTGTCCGCCCGTGAACAGAAGCGGCTGGCGGATTTTGCCAAAAATGCCATACCCTTGCCGGCCTTGACCAGCCGTGAGCGTTTGGCGCAAAACATGGTGATCCGCCGAAAGGAAATCGGCATGCCTTTTTGTCTGGCCCGCATTCCATATAAGGAACGTCTGTCCCGCCCCGAAAATTTTGAGCAGATATTCAACTGGCTGGACGGCAAAAAAGACTTTCTTGAGGCATTGCGGCTGTTTTATCTGGAGAGCGGCGGAAAACCGGCGGAAAAAGAGATTTCCGGCTGGCTCCGTTACCTCGAACTGCTGGCCCGCTATGGTTATGTGTCAATAACGTACAAGAAAATCCTGACCAAAAAAAACATTCAAAACGGCCTGCGAAAATTGGGTATAAAAAGCGGTGACAAGGTTATTCTGCACAGCTCTTTTTTAAGTCTGGGACACGTGCAAAATGGTCCGGGGACGGTTTGCAAGGCGCTTATGGAACTGGTTTCACCGCAAGGGGTCGTCATGATGCCTTCGTTCAATCATTATGGCATCGTGGAACCCGGGGCTCGGGGATATTATGACCCCAAAACAACTCCGACGACGAACGGCGTCGTGCCGGACACGTTCTGGAAAATGAAAAACGTCTATCGCTCGCTGGATCCATCCCACCCGTTTACCGTCTGGGGGCATGCTGCGGCCAACTATGTCAAGAATCATCATAAAGTGCCGACCATGGGGGAGGGGTCTCCTCTGAATCTTCTGGAAAAAGCCGGCGGCAAGGTCATTCTGATTGATTGTCCCACGGCCAATACCTTTCATCACGTGGTTGAAATGACGAATCATGTTGCCTGCCTGGGAGAACGGACGGAGGAATACCCGGTAAAACTGCCCTCCGGTAAAATGGTAAAATGCCGGACCTGGGGCTGGCGTGAAAAAGCATGTCCCTTTATTGACGGCCAACCGATTTACATCGCCCGCATGCGAAAACTTGGGCTTTTGCGCGAAGGCCGTATAGGGCAGGCGCGGGCGATCGTTTTCAAAATGAGCGATTGCCGCCGGGTGATTGAGGATCTGTTCAAGGGACATATCCGCGGATTGGCCGGATGCCGGACCTGTAAAATTCGTCCGCGCAAAGTGCCGGCCACATGCGCAAGCGACTGGGATCGCTCGAAAAAATGTGTGCGGCCGGATACCACCGCATTTGTGGACTAATTACATGTCTGTCGCGACTTTGCAATTATCAGTGCGGATGCAGGTGCCGCAGGCTATGCGGGCGTTCCAGGCCGTGGGCCAGCATGAGGGTTTCGTCGTTCAATAGTTCAACGGCTTGCCCTTCCGCCACCACCCGGCCATCGTCAAGCACGATCACGCGGGAACATAACTCGACGACAAGCTCAAGATCGTGGGTGGCGATAATTTTGGTGTGCTTAAATGACTTAAGCAGTTCAATCAGGCGCCGCCGGCCGCGCGGATCGAGATGCGAAGAGGGCTCGTCCATGACCAGAACGTCAGGCGCCATGGCCAGTACCGTGGCGATGGCCACCGCGCGTTTCTCGCCCGCTGAGAGCTTGTAAGGTGGGCGGTCTCTCAGGTGAGCCATGCCCACCCGCTCCAGTGCCGAGACGACGCGATGTTCAATTTCATCCGGCGGCAGGCCGGCATTCAAAGGGCCAAACGCAACATCCTCAAACACGGTCGGCATGAAAAGCTGGTCATCGGGGTCCTGAAAAACCATGCCAACCGCGCGGCGCACGGCGGCCGCAGTTTCACGGATCAGCGGCGTCTCGCCGATGCGGATTTCGCCGCGCGTGGGCGTCAGATAACCGTTAAGATGCAGAAGCAGGGTGGATTTGCCGGCTCCGTTGGCCCCGACCAGGGCCACCGATTCGCCATGTGTGATCCGGAAGGAAACGCCTTTCAACGCATCGGTGCCGTCGGGATAGGCGAAGTGCAAGTCGCGGACTTCAACAAGGTGGTGGCTCATGAACCGCCTCCTGCCAATATCCTTCCCAAGGCATCGGCGAGATTCCACATACGCGCTATGGCGAAGAACGCCGTCCAACCACCTGTAAAAGCCCAGTCGGTCCACTGAAACGAAGCCCGGTGCAGAGCCCGGATTTTGCCATCAAACCCGCGGGCTGCCATGGCGCGATAAACGCGATCCGCGCGCGCCATGGATCGCAGAAGCAAGTGCCCCACGAGCGAGCCATACACGCGCAAGCGCAAGGAGCTCGGCCTGGCGGAACGGAGTTCAAGACTTCGCATCATCCGGGCGCCTTCATCGACGATAACGAACAGGTAGCGGTAGAGAAACAGCAGTTGGACAACAAACACCCGCGGCATGCACATCCTTTCCAAGCCCGCGCCAAGCCGGTAAATGCCGGTACAGGCTATCAGTGTCAGGGCCGCGCTGACCGTCAAGACGAAGCGGAGCATGATCGAGGCGAACGAAAGCCAGCCGCCGGAAATGCTCCACACCCCAACACTGGCAATCACTTGGTGGTCCAGTAAAGGATTGAACATGCCAACGACCAGCGCAAACGGCGCGGCCAGCAGAATTTTTCGTAAAATATAACCGGGCGGTATACGGCCCAGCGCAATGAGCGCAAATGGATAGAGGAAAAAAGGCGTTAGTGCGGACACTTCATAACGCGGGAACGACATGACGACGACGATAAAAACAATGGTCGTGATGACCTTGGCCCGCGCATCAAGACGATGCGCGGGCGTATCCAGGCGCCCCAGTTCATCCATCCGTCCGATTTCGAGCCATTGTCCTAATCCCATCAGGTTGTTTATACTCCCGCGCGGCGCGCTTTCAAGGCGAAACCGATGAGGACGGTTAAACCCAGCGTGATCAGGCCGCCCACAATGCCCGATACGGATGTTCCGGCGCTGATCGTGGGCCATTGCTCGGGCTCGGCCGCGGTTTGCTCCGCAGGCGCGGCTTCGGTTTCCGTGGATTTAAAACCATAGTCCGGCAGAAAGGCTGTTTTTTCCTGTAACTGGCCCAGGCCCTTGTGCAAGTTGTCTTCCGTGCCGGAGACCTCTTCTTTACCGGAAACCTTGGCAATGGACCATTCCAATCCGTCGGGATGTGTCGAGGCAAACCAGCTTGCGGCCCCGCCGACAATCACAGTGGCGATCAATAGACCGATCAATACCGGTCGCATGCTGTTCCGCGGTTCCACGACCGCTTGTGCCGGGAACAGGGCTTCCGGCCGGGCGTGGGCGACAAATGCAACCACCGCGGCCGTTGCCAGACCTTCCACGATGCCGATGGCCAGATGAATGGGTTGCATCAGCAGGACAAAGGCACTGAACGGCAACTCCGAGATGCCGGAGGCTTTTGTTTCCAGTACGACACCGAACGCGCCAAGTTGCAGTCCCACGACTGCGGCGACAATTGCGGCAATCCATGCGCGTAGTGTGCCGTATTCATCCCGGGCAATCACGCGATAAATGAATGGATAAGCGATAAATGCAGGGAAAAATCCAAGGTTAAAGATGTTACAGCCCAGCGCCAGCAAGCCTCCGTCGGCGAAGAAAAAGGCCTGCACTACCAAAACCGACGAGATCACAAGAAAGGCGGCGTAAGGCCCCAACAGAATCGTCAGAATCAGTCCGCCTCCCAAGTGTCCGCTCGAGCCCGTGCCGGGGATTGAAAAATTAATCATCATGGCCGCAAAGATGAACGCGCCAAGCACGCCCATCATCGGCACGAGGCGGTCATTCATCGTTTGTTTCACTTTGCGTGCGCAGTACGCGATCAGTCCGGCGGTTACGAGCCACATCGTCCCGCCAACGGCGGGGTTAATCAAGGCGTCGGCCATATGCATGTTAGGTCTCCTTCTGTTTGTATGGTTTCTACTACTTGTTTTCTTCCTTCGCAAACCCGAATTCCCAGGTCAGACCGGCTGTCGCGATCAAGTCCGGCGCGTCGCCGGCGAGGCGTGAGCCCGCCGCGATGTCGAAGGTCAAACCCTCGGTGGGACTAAATCGCAATCCTGTATTGAACATAATGGCGGTGGCGGCCCCACTGAACAATTCTTTTTCGGCAAACACCTCGCCTACCCACTGGAGTGCGTCAACGATCCGGTAATCGAGCGCCAACCCGTAGTGCAGAATGTTGCCCACGTCCTCGTCCGCCGGCGCGCTGATCCAGGAGTAACCGACGTTGATGTGAGCGTTCATCTTCTCACACAGGGATTTGGAGGCAATCCAGGTTAGATCGTAATTGGTCTTGCCGCTGCCCAGTCCTTTGTCTTTGTCGGACGTGGGAAACTTGACCGCGGGGACGATGGCCTGGCGGGGCAGCCACGTCGTTTCGCCTAAAAATTGCCATTTAGCGACAAGGGTCAGGTCCCCGATTCCGTTTTCGGAATTGGTGCATTCATCGCCGCTTTTTTCGTCAATTTCGGTCCGTTCCTCGAATTGACCGCCGAAACCGGCGCCGAGTTCCAGTGAGGGAAATACGCCGGCGGCCACACCGAAGGGGAAATCCCAGTGCTTGCAACCGGAATCCTTCTCATAATAGGCGCCGCCCTCGGCCTTGAATTTTTTGAAGTCCAGCGGATCGGCATCGTCAATAATCAACGGCCGGGCGGCAAATGCACCGCTTGCCGTTAGAACCACGGCGGTAACCAAACCGCCAACTATTTTTCGTTCGCTCACGTTTCGCATTCCTTTCCCGTTGTTGAGGCGGCAACCCTTGTTTGGGCGTTATGGCATCCAGTTGCCGCGAACGGTGCCATAATACGATTTATAAATTAGTATTACCGACGGACTAAAAAAATACAGCCAACAGAATATAGAATAGTGCGTTATTTTGATGCCTGACCGGAGGCGGTGATTGTCAGGCCGCCGTGCTTGACACCCCGCAGGGCGATGAGGCGATCGGCCAGGGTCTTGACCCGCGACGCGGGTCCGCGAACCATGATGACCTCCAGGCAGTTATCGTGGTCCAGGTGGACGTGAGTTGTGCTGAGGATCAGATCGTGGTCTTCATGTTGCAGATCGGTCAAATGATCTTGTAATTTATGCTGTTGATGGGCATAGGCCAGGGAGATCACTCCGACCACACTGCCTTGCGCGCTACGCCATTGCTCATCCACCATGTTTTTACGGATCAGGTCGCGCACGGCTTCCGAACGGTTCTGGTAGCCATGCCGGGTGATAAACTGGTCGAAGGCGGCCAGCAGGTCCGGCTCCAAGGCGGTTGAAAAACGGGTAATCATTGTAACACTATTATTCCTTTCGTATTAATCTATGACCCAAATACCACCATGTCAAATAAAAAAACAAAGAAATTACGAGGTCGGTTCCGGTGGGTTTTTCGGCGCAAACTGGTTGCAGGTATCGGTGGCTTCCACTTCGCGGTTGGATCGGCCACAACGTTGCAGGAAGGGGTTGACCACGTAATGGGCGCAATGACGGCAAAGCCGGCCGACTGTTTCGAGCACCTCCCGCTCGCCAAACACCTTGGGCGGCGGCGGCACGTCCTGGAGTCCGAAGCCCGGCACGATTTTTTTTGCTTTGAACGGAATCGCGGCCTCGTCAGGAAAGATATGACCACAGGCGGCGCAGGACAGTTTTTCGCCCGCGCGCTTAAACCCCTCGTACACCCTTTCACGCTTGACCAGTGCGTCCTGGCCGCAAGCCGGACAGAGAATTTCAATCGGTCGCACGGGCGTTTTGTGATCCGCTTTTTCCATAACCATCAGTTT
>VSJD01000074.1 GCA_008636095.1 Kiritimatiellota bacterium
GAAGAGCGGCTGGTTTGGGGTACATGGCGCCTGAGTGGGCGCCAGAAACTATTACCCTGATTTGAACCATGATTTTCAACAACAAGGAGGAGGATAAAAAGATGTTTATTCAACGCAAACAACGACAGGTGCCGGCGCTGGTTGCCGGGCTCGTTTTGATTATGGCGGTCTTGCCTTGGACGAATGCCGCCGGGGCGGAAACGGCCGTGACCATCGGCGCATGCTCAAACCTTGATCCGGCATCGGCGGCCGACCCGCTGTTGATCCCGGTAACGGTGAAGAATTCCGGCACCAATGATCTTGCCGGCACCCTGGAATGCGAGGTGCTCGATTACTGGTTCCGGCCATATACTCTGACCAATGAAGTAACGGTGAAAGCGGGTGCATCGGCCGTGGTTAAAGTGGCTTTTGATCCGGCCCTGCGCGAGCGACTATTCAAGGCAAAGTATGAGGCCGGCGCCAACCTCTTTCGGGTCAATGTCGCATTGCGCCGCGGCGATCAGACTCTGGTCCGCGCCGAAAAGTATTTTACATTCAAAAACCGGATTAAAGACTGTGGCATGCTGCCGTTGCTGGCCAGCACTAATGAATACGTTAACGACCTGTTCGGGAATCTGAAGCTCCTGGACGAAGTGAAGTGCTATGATCCCGCCGATCCGCACCCCTATATTGAAGGTGGGCGCGGATTAGGCGCCAAGTACAGCGGCGCGGTCCCGCAAGGTGAATGGAAAGAGTTGTATCGCGAGACCAACCAGACATTTACCGGTGTGGAAACGATTCTCGGCCAGCCGTGCCGGGTTGCCCGGGGCTGGGGCTGGTTCGGTTACAAGTTGAACCGGGAAGGATTGACTCCCGGCAAGTCCTACCTGCTGGTCGTTGAATACCCCGAGGACGTCGGCAGAACCATGAACGTGGTCAACTCCGGAAATTCCCTCAGCTATGACTGCGGACATGGGTTTCACACCGGCCGGACGCTGGGCGACCACTGGACGCGCACCATCAATTCCGAATATGTGGACTATCCGTTGAGCGGACAATACCGCAAGTATTACTCCTTCTTTCATCTTGGCGAGAAGGTGTTTGCGCTCGGCGGCCCGACCACACCAAAGAAGGGCACGGATTCCCGTAAAGGATTCTGGGTGCTGGTTATGGGGGTGGGCCCGAGCATGGACGCTCTGGCGTCGGGCGCGGCGGTCCGTTCAATCAAGCTCTATGAGGTCGCTGACGTTTCATCCCTATCTCTGAACGTGAACACTCCGCCCCTGGAGCTGGGACGAAGAGAACTGGTGGAAACCTCCGAGAGTTCGGGGACCGTGAGGTTTGAGGAAGGGGAGAAGTTTGACATCTGGGCCCATCAACTCCTGCACCTGGCGCGGTTCTACGGCATGACGGCGATAGCTCCGAACAACACCGGCAGTCGCGGGCATGAACGCTACACGGCGCCACTCATGGAAGTCTCCAACAGGGAGAACTTGGGGATCAAGGTGTTTCCCCGGGTGATGATTGACAGATACCTGTTCCAGAAGATTGACGTGCCGAAGGAGGCGCGTGTGGTCGGCGCTGACGGCCGTACGGAATTTCTCAGCGGCGCCAACAACGTGAACATATACATTCCGGACATTGTCCACCCGGCAACATTTCAGTCCGTTTGGGCGCAACTCTGCGAGCGTTTTGCCTCGCAGTTCGCCGACCCGGCCTTCTCCGGCCTGATGTTTTTCAAACACTTTGGGCTCCCGTTTATGCCGAGTTTCAGCGATTACGCCATGAAACGGTTTGAGTCGGAGACCGGCATCCGCGCCGAAGGCACGGACTCCGCCCAGAAGCGGGAATGGCTGGCCGCCAACAAGAAGACCGAGTATTACCAGTGGTGGTATGCCAAGGAGCGCGAGTTTCTCCTGGCGATTTGCGGCCAGCTTCAGGCAATTCGGCCCGACCTTAAGCTCTACTACTTTCCCTGGCACAGCGATGACGATCATCCGTTCTCCTGCGGCAGGCTTCGGTATAACAGCCTGCCCCTGCAGGACAAGATTTACGTGCCGGGCACGAGTATTTTGCTGGTGCCGGGATTCACCGTGCCGCCCGAGAAATGGACGCCCGAGCAGAAGGCTGAGCCCTATTTGGTGCGTATGTACTACAGGGAGCAGATCGCGCCGGAACTAGCGGGCAAGGTGACCATAGAGGATATTCTCTACGGCCGGCACAAGGACATGAAAGAGTTCTGGGGCGCGAAACGCAATGGGGAGATGCCGCATCTTGTGTATCCCGAGGAGATGGACATGATCAAGATGCTGAGCGAGCCCGGCAGTATCTACTCAAACCACCGCGTCGGGTGCAATCCTACCCTTTACGCAAATGACAAGGGGATCGTGTACTGGGCGCCGGTTCACTATAAGTACACTGCTGACAACCCCGCCTTCTTGAATTTCTTCAAGACCGGGGAAGGCGTGGCGGTGGGGAATGCGTTCCCGTACAACGAGGAGGAGTTCGTTAACAACTGCTACGACCTCCAGACTTTCCCTGCCATCGAGCATGCCGGGCCGTTTTGCATGATGGAAGAGGTTTTGTCCATGGCCAACGCCGATCCATTATTCATCATGGAAAACAAATGCGAACCGCTTGAACGCGGCTTCCCTCAGTATGCCCGTGCCTTTGCGGCGGCATACCTCGCCCTGCCCGCAATGCCATCCGAAATCCTTGCCGACGCAGTTGAACCACAGGACAAGGAAATTATTGTCCGCCAGTACAAAACCGATTACGGCACCTACCTGGCGGTTATCAACCGGGCGTTCGACTTGAAGGAACGGAAGATCACGGTGACGGTCAAGGTTCCGTCCGCGGACGTAGCGAGCGTTTTGGACCTGGTTACCGGCAAGCCGGTTGATTTTAAACCGGCGGGGGCGAAAAAAATGCGGTTCACCGTGATCACACGTCCCATGCAACTGCAGAGCTTTCGCATCGTGTCCAAGACGCCGGCGGTTGCGTTCCGGGATGTTGAGATAAAGCCGCCGGTGTTTTCGCCCAATGCCGATGGAAGGAAAGATCTGCTGGCGGTCCGCGGGCGGACGGTTGCCCAAGTGACGGAAGGAACATGGCGCGCCCGGATTATCGATGCCCAGGGCAAAACCGTGCGCGAATTTACCGGCAACGTGCCCGAGGTCCGCCTTGAATGGGACGGGAATGATGGCAACGGGGCAAAGTGCGCTGATGGGGACTATAAGGTTCAGCTTGCGTCCTCCCAATACCCGCAGGCTGTGATGCAGAGGGAAATAACGCTTGCTGTCACACCGCCCGCCGTTACGGTGAGCGTCCCGGCTAAAACCGTCACATCCCTGAATTGGCTCGGCGTCGAAGGAAAGGTGGCCGGGATGGAAGACGGGGGGTCTATCCTGCTGGTTTATTCCGACCGGCCGGAAAAGCGGATTGCCGTATGGCCCGATGGAACATTCCAAACGTTGGTCGAAGGTCTTTACCAGGGCGATACCACCTTGTCATTTGTGCTCGAAGACCGGGCCGGCAACCGCTCCAAGCCGCAGGAAACTATTGTCCGGTTTGAGTTCGCGGCCAATGGTCTTGTCGGGTTCGACTTTGGCGATGGTCCGATCATGGAGGGGTTCAACGCGAACAACACCGACACGTTCTACAATGAGAAACGGGGCTACGGCTGGATCAAGTATGACCGCAAGGGCCCGGTTGACCGCGGCAATGGTGACAACCTAATTCGTGATTACTCAAGCGGAAAAGGGGACCGTGCGTGGGCGGTGAAACTGCCCAACGCCAAATATAAAGTCACCGTGGTTATGGTGGATACCCTTTTCGATCACTTTGCGCCGGACATATACGTGGAAGGACGGAAAGTGGTTGATAACCGCCCGATTAAGAAAAACGATCCGTATCGTCCCAGCTTTGAGGTTGAGCTGACCGACGGGCTGATGAACTTCGAGTTCAAGAATCCCGGTATGAAACTGCCGTACTTTGCGCTTAACGGCATCCTGATTGAGCCAAAACCATGAGGAAAGAAATAAAACAGTGCCTTTGTCATAATCCGAAAAACTGAAGAAAATGATAAACAGGCGCGTTTCTTGCTGAGGAGACAGAATGCAAAGATTATTCAAATTACTTGCGGCTGCCACATTGGCCCTGGCAACGTTTGCCTTTGCGCAAATAACAACCGCCGCAGACCGTTATGTGGCCACCAATGGAACCGGAAATGGTTTATCAGGCTGGGCCAATGCCACCAACAACCTCCAGGGCGCAATCGATGCCATCGATTCCGGTACGGTCTGGGTAAGCAACGGCGTGTATCAAACAGGCGGCGTCACGAATTATCCCACCGGCGCAAACTGTTTTCTAACCAACCGGATTGCGATCTGGAAGGCGATCACGGTGCGTAGTGCGAACAACGATCCGATCAATACGGTCATCAAGGGCGAATGGAATCCTGTTACGACAAATGGTCCGGCGGCAGTCCGCTGTGTGTATATGACCAACGGCTCTTCGCTGATCGGGTTCACGTTGACTAACGGAGCTGGGTTGACGACCAATGAAGTGCCTGTAGGTATCCAACGGTGGGATCTGTCCGGCGGCGGGGTATTCTCTCAATCTTACCTTACGACAATATCCAATTGCATAATAACCGGTAATTCATCGGCTGGTGACGGCGGCGGAGCGTACAACGGCAGATTTTTCAACTGTGCGGTGATTGGTAATCGGGCGTATGGGGGGGCCGGTTTCGTGCAGGGAGATGCGGATTGTGTCCTGTCTAACTGCGTGGTTGTTGGCAATTGGGCGAAGAAATACGCCGGCGGAGCGCGCATAGCAACCCTGTACAATTGTTCGCTGATCAGTAATTCGTCAGATGGCGCCGGCGGGGCCGTGGAGGCTTGCAACCTGTACAACTGCGTTCTTTTCGGTAATCGGTCGGCGGCACGGGGAGGCGCCGTAAACGCCTATTACGGCGGCATCTACAAGAACTGCACGATTGTAAGTAATTATTCAGCGACTGGTGGCGGCGGAGTAGATAACAATAGCGGGGTGCAGGGGATTGCAAAGTATGTAAACTGCATCATCTATTTCAATACCAGTGGTGCGACCTATTCAAATTGGTATAGCATAGGCCAAGTAGATAATTTTACAAACTCTTGCATAGCCCCGGCTACTACGAATGTTGGGTCAGTTGGTAATATCACGGCCGATCCAATGTTTATAGATAAGGATACGGGTAATTATCGTTTAAGTTCCAGCTCGCCCTGCATCAATGCCGGTTACTACGAGAGTTGGATGGCGACGGGCCTTGATCTTGACAACCGCATCCGTCTCCGGTACGGGAAGGTTGACATGGGGGCGTATGAGTTTATTCGCAGCGGCACTATCTACGGGTTCCATTAGCCTGAACATTTTATGACGAATAAAGACATCTTCTCACCGTGTCAACAAAAAACAGGACTTCAAAACTGAATCAAGAATATTGTTATTGTCGAAGTGATCCTGATTCCATATGATTACCCCAAAAAAACAAAAAAGCAACATAGGTGGTATTAATGGTGAGGCCGAGAAAGTATAAAGCAACGGCATCTATTGCGTCGTAAAATGCAAGGAGGTCCTGTGAAAAAACAGCTTGGAATGTGTGTTGTCGGTTTGTGGCTGATGGCGGTGAATGGGTTTGGCCAGGTGCCGGCAGATCCGTTGCTGCCGCCGGGAGTGGAAGGTATGTACTCTCCGGATCTCATAAGCATGGGGCTGGATGAACTTAAGGCGCGTGCCGCCACTATGTTGCAGCAGGGTGATACGAATTCTGCAATCAACGTGTTGATGGTTTGTAATGAAAAGGTTCTTCAGCAAAGCGCCGATGAATTTAACACTCTGCTGAATAACCTGTTGACGATCGGCAAACTGTCGGAAGCCGAGTGTGTCTATCAGAATACCATTGCTCAACGTGATCGCCTGTCCCGAGACTATTACAATCGCCTGCGTCAGTATTATGTCAGCCAGAGTAATGCGCCGGCTATGCTGGAATGGACTGCCAGCCTGCAGACCAAGGCTTTGCCGCCGGATTTACGCGTGCAGGCGTTTGCTTGGTTGTTCGAGGCCAGTTGCACGGTGGGTCCCGTGAGTCGCGTGACGGACCTGGTCCCGGTTTGTATTACCAATTTTGATGTGCCGACGTCCCGCGGCCTGTTGACCGGAGTCATTACCGCTTATGATAGTGCCGGTGACCAGGCGTCGGCTAACAAGGTGTTGGATGCCATTGAACGCACCGCGCGCCGTCAGGCCAAATTGCGTCTGCTGGTAACCTGTCAGCGCGTGAATCTCCTTTTTTCCGCCGCTCGCTGGAAAGAAGCCGAAGCCTATTTCCAGAAGGAGGCCAAGGCACTGCCGGATGGGGAATTGGCAGGATGCTTTCAGTATGCGCGGGCATGTGCCATCCGGACCAATCAATTTGACTTGTTGGATCGCTTGTGCGCCTGGATTTTTAAGGAGCAGAAGAAAAAGCCCGTTACGTGGCAGGCCGCCGCCAGTGCGTGGCTGGAAAGCGCCAAAATCCGCAAGGCGACTGCGGATATTCCCGTTCGGTTAGAAGCGCTGATGCAAATGGGGTGCCCAAATAACCTCCTCGTCTCGTATTATTATGGATGTTGGGACGTGGTCGTAAAGGAAGGCAAGCCAGCCGACCTGGTTGCCCTGTTAAAGTTCGGCGACCGGCTGTCCGCAGTCGTGAGCGGTAAATGGGACAAAGAAATGCTCCGGGTTTATGCCATCAATAGCTGCATTATTCTGGAAGACTATGAGCGGACATTGCAACTGCTTGAAAAGCCGCTCCCGGACATGGAGGGTACTGATCACGCGAACGCCGTCAATAAAATCAAGGCGCACTTGGCCCTGCAAAAGGGGAATAAGCCGGAAGCCGTTGAACGGTTCCGGGCTTTCATGGAGACGGTGAAGACTTGGCCCGAACCGGAAGCGGACCCCGTTACCGGTCTGATATACACGAAAGAAATGTGCCTGGGGCTGAACGCCAAGCGGATTGGGGATATCTTGAGTTCCATGAATGATGCCCAGGGAGCCCAGGCGGCTTACCGGGAAGCGGGTGGCTATTACGCCATCGCGCAAAAGGAAGTCCGCGTAAATTCACAGCAAAGCGAATATGTCAAGGCCCGTCAGACTGAACTGGCCAAGCTGCTGAAAAAATAATTATTTCTATTCAGCCATCACCGAATCCGGTGGCGCCGAAGCCGGCATCGCGCAGGCGGTCCCAAGTAAGCGGGATGGGGGCTTGTCCCGTCTCCATGGTGCGGCGGACATGCTTGCCGATGAGGTCGGTTTCCAGGTTGACGGCGTCGCCTGCTTTCAGTTTGCCGAGAGCGGTGTGCTCGCAGGTGAAGGGAATCAGGGCCACGCTGAAGGAATGTCTATCAAGTTCGGCAATGGTCAGGCTGACCCCATCAATGGCGATTGAGCCTTTCAATACCATGCCGCGTAACAGCTCGGTTCCGCAGGTCACCCGCAAGATCCAATCCCGGCCTTTGGCCTGACGGCGATTTACGGTGCCAATACCGTCCACATGTCCCGTGACCAGGTGGCCGCCCAGCGCTTCGCCCAGCCGTAGGGCGCGCTCCAGGTTCAGGGCCGCGCCTGGGCGTTTCCCGCCCAGTGTGGTGCGGTCAAGCGTTTCCTGCAAGATATCGCAGGCGAAGTTTTTCCCCTGGATCTGTGCGAGGGTCAGGCAGGCGCCGTTAACTGCCATGCTTTCACCCAGGGTCAGCGGCGGATTCCAAGGTGTGCCTGCAATGACCAGGCGCAGTCCGCCCGCTGCCGTCTCGTGGCGGGAAAGCGCGCCTATCTGCTGAATGAGGCCAGTGAACATATAAAAACCTTAAGCAAACGCCGAACATCCAACATCGAACATCGAACATCGAATGAAAGCGAGAAAATGCTGAATGAGGCCGGTGAACATAACAAAAAATCCTAAGCAAACATCGAACATCCAACATCGAACATCGAACATCGAATGAAGGCAAGAAAATATTGAATGAGGCCGGTGAACATATAAAAACCTTAAGCAAACGCCGAACATCCAACATCGAACATCGAATGTAAAGATAAGAACAGAAACAAATACCGAACGATTATTTGTCAGACTTTCTTTTTTCGGCAGTTTTAATGCTGGCAACAAAGATCCTAATCAACTCGTCTGTTTCGTTAATTGCGGCTGTAATCTCTGAAACATTTTGAGGGGCCATCACCTTGTGGGTTAACCGTAACCAGCGTTTGGATTCCCTTAGTTCTTTAAGGCAAATACGTAATTTATGGCAAAAATCAGGCATGGACTCCGCCGATTCAGCTTCGCCGTGATTTGACAATGGAGATGTTCCTGAGCGCAACAACTGGTTTGCAATATGATTGCCGGCGCGCGTTGTCGGCAGGTGCTCTGTCAGTTTGACAATCATAGTCGCATAATCCAGCAACCTGTCTTCGAGATTGTACCGGTTATTGCTATGTTTGTCCGGATTCATATGCTTGATTTCATTCGTCGTTGGGCGTTCGATGTTGGATGTTCGATGTTTGCTTATTCCTTCTTTCATCGCCTTGGCCTTGCCGTAATCAGAATATCCTGCCCCATTCGCCGGCATTCGGTAAATACAAATTTCGGCGCGGCCGATAGCGGCCAGCCGGCGCCGCCGACGGCCCCCGGCGCTTTGTCGCCGCCAATGATGCAGGGCGCGATAAAAAACCGGAATTCGTTGATCAGGCCGGCGCGAATCAGGGAGGCTGACAGGTCGCCCCCCCCTTCACATAACACATGTAAACAGCCAAGATGCCCGAGTTTTTTCATGAGTGCGGTCAGCGAAACTCTGCCCCGTGACTTTGGCAGGACCCAAACCTGGGCGCCACATGCTCGCCATGCGGTCTGCCGGCGCGCCGGACACCGGCGGGTGGTAGCGATGATTGTTTGCGCCTGAAACCCGTCGGTAAAAATCTTGGCGCTGGCTGGCAGATTTCCCTTGGTATCCACGATGACCCGCCATGGCCGGCGCCCGCCCGAAGGCTTGGGCAATAGCGAAGGATCGTCGGCAAGCACAGTACGGGCGCCAACCATGATGGCGTCGGCGCTCCGGCGCCAGGCTTGAACCTGCCGGCGGGCCGCAGGACCTGTAATCCAGCGGGATCGTCCACGCTCATCGGCGATTTTGCCGTCCAGCGATACAGCCAGTTTCAGGGTCAAGTAAGGGCGGAGCGTTCGAATCCACTGTTTAAAGGGGGCGATCAATTGCTGCGCTTCGGGCGCACCAATGCCTTCAATTACCTCAATCCCGGCCTTGCGCAGGATGGCTATGCCCCGGCCGTTGTGCCTGGGATTGGGGTCGCGCGCGGCCAGGACCACGCGCCGAATGCCTGACTGGATAATGGCCCGTGTGCATGGTGGCGTGCGACCCTGGGTACAGCAGGGTTCAAGTGTGACGTACAGCGTGGCGTTCCTGGCGCGCGTGCCTGCTTCCTGAATGGCCAGCGCCTCGGCATGCATGCCGCCGGAGTGGTGATGCCATCCCTGGCCGACCAGGTGTCCCTGGCTGACCAAGCGACGCCCGCTTACAATCACGGCGCCCACCGGCGGATTTGGGCGTGTCAGACCCTCGCCCCGCCGGGCCAGCGCCAGCGCGCGTGCCATCCAGTAATTGTGGTCGCGACCGTCGCCGCGCATAGCGCGCCTCCCACATTTAAAAGTTACCGAACCTAATTCGATGCACTCGGCTCCCGGCTGGGGCGTGGTATATCTTTGCACGCGCGATCCAGGATGCCGTTGACAAATTTACCGGATTCGTTGGAACTGAAACGCTTGGCGATATCCACGGCCTCGTTAATGGAAACCACCGGCGGAATATCAGGACGGAACAGCATTTCAAAAAGGGCCAGGCGAATGACATTCCGGTCCACGGCATTCAGGCGTTTAACGTCCCAGTGATCGGCATAGTTCTGAATGCGCTCGTCAAGCTCATGGAGATGA
>VSJD01000073.1 GCA_008636095.1 Kiritimatiellota bacterium
TCCAGCACGCCCCGGATCAATTCCGCGGCAAACGGACGTGATTTCTGGTCCACGTTTTGAAGCGCCCAAAAATCCTCCAATGAGCGGTCCGTATCGCCGGCGTTAAAATCATGCTGGAAGAGATATTGCACCGCCCATTCGCGGCCAAATCGCCGGGTTGTCATTTATTGCTTCTTTCCGAAAGTGTGTCGAATTCGGTTCGAAAAAGACGGCGGTGATCCTGGACCGCCTGAGGGTTTCCCGCGCTCGCATGGACGGGAGTCCAATGCTTCGCGCGGCATACCCACATTCGGCCCAGGCTGACCTTGCTTTTTCGAATCCCGACAAGTCGGGAAACCAAATTCGCCACACGGTTGCATCGGGCTTCGCGCCGCGCTACGCCCGATATATCGCTAACGCGGAGCGCAACGGTTGTTGGTTCTTTTTCGCTCTCTTCCACCGTCCGCGCTTAATCTCTGGTTGTCACGTCATCCGTCGTCTGTTTCCAGCCGCCCGTCCACTTGCCCATCTCACATTTTTTTCAGGAGCGAAGCCATCTCGATGGCCGAAAGGGCTGCTGTCCAGCCACGGTTGCCGGACTTGGAGCCGGAACGCTCGATGGCCTGTTCCAGGCTTTCGGCGGCGACTACGCCGTCAATGACCGGGACATTAGCCTGCAGGGCAATCTGGGTCAGCGCGCGCGCCACCTGGCTGTTGATCAGCCCGGCATGCGACGTGGCACCTTGAATCACGACGCCCAGTGCCACCAGCGCGTGAAATTTTCCCGTCTGCGCCAGTTTCTGGATGGCCAGCGGAATTTCAAGCGAACCGGGGACCCATACAACGGTCACCGCATCATCCTTGGTCCCGTGCCGCTGGAAACAATCCAGCGCGCCGCGCAGAAGCTGTTGCGTGAACAGGTCGTTAAACCGGCTGATCACGATGCCGAACGTCAAATCCTGCGCCATTAAACTGCCCGCGATTTCCTTGGTTTTCATGGTCGGTCCTTTCTGTTTTGTTAGTAACCACTCTTGTGTTCAGTTTTCGGTGTTCAGTGTTCGGCCCGCCTGCAATCTCTCCGCGGCGGATAGCATTGCGGTCAGGCTCACCATACTCGTCGGCTTCCTTCTTCTCCGGTCCGTCGTCTGTCGTCTGTCATCCGTCGTCCGGCCTCCAGCCTTTCCTCACAGCCAGTGTCCCAGTTTCTTCTTTTTTGTGTCCAGATATTTCCTATTGTACGGATTGGACGGCAAAATAACAGGAATTCTCTCCACAATCTGAATGCCGTAGCCTTCCAGGCCGATGACTTTCCGGGGATTATTCGTCATTAGCCGTATTTTTTTTAGACCTATGTCCGAAAGAATCTGGGCGCCTGTGCCGTAGTCGCGCAGATCGGCCGGGAACCCCAGCTTCTTGTTGGCGGCGACTGTATCCAGGCCCTGCTCCTGCAGGGCGTAGGCGTGGATTTTATTGGCCAGCCCGATACCCCGGCCTTCCTGGCGCATGTAAAGGACCACGCCGGATTTGGCCTCGGCCACCTTTTGCATGGCGGTACGCAGTTGCGCTCCGCAATCACAGCGCAGAGAGCCGAAGACATCGCCCGTCAGGCATTCGCTATGCACGCGCACCAGGGCGGATTTTTCGCGCGCCGGATCGCCCATCACCAGGGCAATGTGAAGATCGCCATCCGGCAGGGATTGGTATAATCGTAATATAAATAGACCGAACTTGGTGGGTAACAGCGCCTGCCGGACGCATGTGACCAGCTTTTCACTGCGACGGCGATAGGCGATCAGGTCGGCCACCGACGTGATGCTCAGGTGATGATGCTTGGAGAACTTGAGCAGGTCGGGCAGGCGCGCCATACGACCGTCATCCCGCATGATTTCACAGATGATGCCGGCCGGTTTTAGGCCGGCCAGCCGCGCCAGATCAATCGCCGCTTCCGTGTGACCGGCCCGGCGCAGGACGCCGCCTTCCCGCGCGGCCAGCGGAAACACATGACCCGGGCTGACAACATCACTGGGCCGGGATTTCTCATCGAGCAACACGCGAATAGTCCGGGCGCGATCATGGGCGCTTATTCCGGTTGCTATGCCCCGGCGGGCATCCACGGATGCCATGAATGCGGTGCGGAAGGTATCCGGCGCGTGGGTGGAGCGCATCTTGGTGATATTTAACCGGGTCAGGCGATCCTGAGTCATGGCTACGCAAATCAGGCCGCGCCCGAAGCGGGCCATGAAATTGATCGCCCGGTCGGTTGCTTTCTCGGCCGCAATCACCAAGTCGCCCTCATTTTCCCGCGCCTTGTCGTCCACGATGACGACCATGCGGCCGCGGCGAATCGCGCGGATAACATCCTCAATCGGATGGAAGGGGGCGGCATGGTGCAACGTGCTTTTGTTCATGATGATAATTAACCAAGTGGACATAGCTGCAGCCAAAGCAAACATCGAACCCCGCAAAACGCGGGGCAAGCATCCAACATCGAACATCGAATTTTAGGCAAAAATTGCCTATCTTTAAAGCTGTGCCAGTTGTTGCTATGTTTATCTAAATTCATGTTCCTATTTCAACATTGAGCGTTGGGAGTTCGATGTTGGATGTTGGGCGTTTGCTTTAAGTTTATAGATCCAGCATAATGACTTGGGGAGTCTCATCCCAGCCCCGAATTGTTTTCAGAGTCTGCAGGCGCCGCCGCACTTGTTCGTGGATGTCGGCGGCCAGCGCCATGCTCTTGACGCTATGGGGCGGACATCCCAACATGCCGGCTGCCACCGTGTTCGCATGCCGGAGCCCCAGTAGACCACGGCCCTGGCAATGGTCCCACAGGGCCGCCACCCGGTCAACCACGGTCCGTACCACATTCAGGGCCAGTAATTCCAGGCTGGTTGACGCCGGCAGGACCATCCGTTCCAGATCCAAGACCCATAACGTGCCGTTCAGCGGCCCCATCAGCGCAGACGTTCGTACGGCCCGTGTCGAGAGCAGGATGTGCCAATGCATCATGGAAGTATCCGGCGTCAATACAGCTTCCACAAATGTGGCGGGTAAATTCAAGGCGTGGCCCTGGATTTCCAACAGACGGCGCGCCGTTTGTTCTTCGCCTACCGACCATAGCGCGCGCCCGATCAGCAGGAGCAGGTATTCGGCCGGCAAGCCTCCCTTCCGGTTGATGGCGCCATCCGGCGACAAGGCGGCAAAGGCGGGATGCTGGCGCCGGATAAAGGCTGCAATGGCTTCCGCCAGTTCGCGCCGGTAAGCCGTGGCCGTCGCCTGGCCATCGTCCTCCGCCGGATCGATTTCGTCGGCAATATAGGCGGCCAGGGCCTGCTCCGTGTGTTCGTCCGCCGCTGGTGGATTCCAGATCATGTCTTGCCGATAATACCTTTGACTTCGGTGAGAAACTGGTTGACGTCTTTAAACCGGCGATATACCGATGCAAAGCGGATATAGGCCACTTCGTCCAGCTTTTCCAGGCGTTCCATGACTTTTTCGCCGATGGCCGAACTGGGTACTTCGCGGTCGTTCTCGTTATCCAATTCTCTAAAAATGGAGTCGGCCATGGTTTCAATCTGCTCGGCGCTGATCGGGCGCTTCTGGCAGGCGCGCAAAATCCCCTTGATCAATTTATTGCGATCAAGCTCCTCGTGCCGGCCGTCACGTTTGATAACCCTCAGATGGGTCTTGATGATTTCCTCATAGGTCGTGAAGCGATGCCCGCATTGCAGGCAAACCCGGCGCCGGCGGATGACGTCGCCTTCCCGGGCCGACCGGCTGTCAATGACCTTGTCGTTAAGATGTCCGCACTTTGGGCAGCGCATGGTGTGGTGTTCTTTCGGATAACGTCCGCATAATCCCTGCTGACGAAAGGCAATATCTGAAAACACCCTTATTCTATTGAATCGGTTGCATAAAGGAAGCTGTTTTTTTGGCGGCGGAGCCTGTCGACAGGCGGTGTGATTGGGACACCTCCCACCTGCAATAGTTACCGAAGGCCTGATTTAATCTAATAAGAAATTGCTCTTTCGTAGCCGCGCCGGTAACGGCGTGGATTCTTCCGGTCTGCCCACCATCGCCCCCTGGGGCGACGGTGGGCGGCCACCTGCCCGCAATGCTACGCATAGCGTTGCAGGCGGGCGGGCTCCACGCCCGCGGCTACATGAAACAGTCGCCACCTTTGGCGGCCTAATGCAAATCATTCACGACGCCGTGGGCACAAGCGCGCTCTGTAGTTCGGAAGTGCACTGAGGACAGCGCACGGCCTTGATGGCAATGGTCGAACAGCAAAACGGACAGGTCTTGGTCGTGGGTGCCGCGGCTCGACCGGGCTCACCGAAGTCCGGTGTCGGCGCCGGGGTCGCCAGGAACGTTCGTTGTTTCAGGCGTTGAATGAATTGAATCATCATGAAAATAACGAAGGCCTGAATGACAAAATCAATGACGGTATTGATGAATAGCCCAAGATTGATCGTGGTGGCGCCGGAGGCCTTGGCCGCGTCAATGGTGGTAAAACGCTGGGTGTTCAGGTCAAAACAAAGGGCGGCGAAATTGACTTTGCTGACCAGCAGGCCCAATGGCGGCATGAGAATATCGTTGACCAGGGAGCTGACAATTTTGCCGAAAGCGCCGCCGATAATTACGCCGACGGCCATGTCAATGACATTGCCGCGTATGGCGAATTCCCTGAATTCTTTTAACATGACTTGCCCTCCTTGCTTTTGAAAATGAGTTGGTCGCCTTCTTTCAGGTGAGCCCAAGGGAACCAGCCCGACTGCATTTCCATGACACCCCAGGCCAGCCAGCCGCCCCATACCATGCGAAAGGGCTTTACCCGGGCTGCCATCCGGACCACGCGCCCCTCGTGCGAAAAGAAGATGATGTCCAGCGAAAACCGCATAAACCATGTATGAATAGCGCGGCAGGGGACCAGGACTAATCCATGGTCGGTGCTTAGAGATGCGGCGCCGATTAGTCCGCGCGCCCGGCGCCAGGAACCGGAGCCCCATTCGACGTTATGGACCAGGGGTAAGCCATCCTTGCGAAACACGGAGATCATGATAAAGAGTAACTACTCGGAAGGTGTTCAGTGTTCGGTGTTCGGCTTACCATGCTCATCGGTTGCCTCAGCGACGGCCCAACGGCGTTCCTTCTCGGGAATGGTGGTGAAGCTGTCAACGCTTCTGATAAACCTATAAATCCTTGACCTGCCTTTGCACAAGGCTTCCCCCTACGCCCAAGCGCTATAGTGGACAGGTCGGCGGGACAAGCCGCCGAACGCTGAACACCTGAGTAGTTTCACGCGCGCTTGTAAATTTGCGGATTCTGTCGCCGGCATTCTTCAATTACGGCGATCTGACGCCGGACTTGTTCCGGTGTGATTTTCAGCGGCGTGCCGCGGGTGAGCGTTTTATAGAGCATGGAGTAAAAAGTCTCCGTCAAGTTTTGAGTGGCCGCGGTGGCAGCCGAATAGCCGGCCTTCTTGGATTTTGTGTCCGCCACGGGCCATGAACCGGTATGCCAGGTCAAATTCTCCTGCGGATAGGCCGGCATGCGGTCCGGTGTGCAAAGCGGTTCCTTGATTAATTTCTGTTTGGGGGCTTCGCCGAGTTTGAAGAACTTCCATTCCATGCTGGCCGTGGTGCCCTTCATGCCGCCCCGGGTGCCATAGACGTTATATACGAAACACGGATAGGCGCAACAGGATGAGATTTCCAGGTCAATTGTCGGATGCCCCCGACCACTCATGATCAATTTGACATAGTCTTCGGCGTCACCAAAGGAGTTATCGGTGTGATCCATGAAACACGTTATTTTTGGAATGCCGTTGCCGAACAACTGCAGGGCCTGGTCCAGGGGATGCGGGCCCGTATTGGCCAGGTTGCCGCCGTTGCGGCTTTGCATGGTTTGCCAGTCCCAGCGCCGGCTGAACCCGTTGAAGGCGATCGAAATTTGTACAATGCGGCCCAACACGCCGGATTGAATCACCTTCTGTACCTGTACGAAGTAAGGGGCGAACCGGGACTGCTGGAAGATGGCGAACACATTCCCGGATTTCTTTGCCGCCGCGATAAGCTGGTCAACCTGTTTGACCTTTGCGGCCAAGGGCTTTTCGCAGAGAACGTTATAGCCGGCTTTCAGAATTTCCAGGCTGACCGGTGCGTGCATATGACTGTACGTTGCGTTGACAATCAGGTCCAGGTCCCGGCGCTTGAACAGGTCATGGTAATCGGCGTACGCATCGCAGGCGTACTCCTCGGCCGCCCGCCGCCGCCGCTCCTCCATGAAATCTACGACCGCCATGATTTTAAACCGGGCATCTGTCTTGAGATAAACGCTGTGAATGCCCCGTCCACTGCGTCCTTGACCGATAATCGCCACCCTGATTTTCTTCATTTGATCCACTCTCCTTAAAAATGCGTTTCCTGCTCCAGATGAAATTTGCTAACGGTGTTTAATTAAGCATAGAACCCCGGCGGTTTCAAGGTGATAATTTACAGGTTGATCCATTTCTGGCCGGAACGCGAACTCCGCACGACGGCTTCCAGGAACGCCATGCCGCGGACACCATCGTGAACATCGGGATAATCGCGCTCCTTGATCTTGCGGCCTTCAGCGGTCGCCTCCAGTGCATCGTAAAAACGGCGGTAAAGATTGGCGAAGGCGTCATGAAATCCTTCCGGATGTCCCGCCGGCAGGCGTGTTGCCGCGGCTGCGGCCGGCCCTACAAAGCCCGTGCCGCGCCGCCGGATTTCGTTCGCGCGGTCTGTCCAATGGATGATCAAGGTGTCCGGATCCTGCTGGCGCCAGATTACGGCGCCTTTTTCGCCATAGACCCGGATTGCGAGCGCATTCTCTTCGCCCACGGCAATTTGACTGGCCCACAGCACTCCGCGCGCGCCGTTATCGAAGCGTAACAGCACACTGCCGTCATCATCCAGTGTCCGGCCTTTGACGAACGTGGTCAGGTCCGCGCACAAGGACTTGATCTTAAGGCCGGTGATATACTCGGCCAGGTTTTCGCAATGCGAGCCGATGTCGCCCATGCAACAGGTAGCCCCGGCGTGTTTTGGGTCCGTGCGCCAAGCCGCCTGTTTCTGGCCGGTTGCTTCCAGGCGCGCGGCCAGCCAGCCCTGCGGATATTCCACCACGACGCGCCTGATTTTTCCCAGGCGACTGTCCCGTGCCAGGTCGCGGGCTTCCTTGACCATCGGGTAGCCGGTGTAATTATGGGTCAGGCAGAAGAGGCGGCCCGTTTTGCGCACCTCAAGCTCCAGGCGCCGGGCCTCGGCCAAAGTGGTGGTCATGGGCTTGTCGCAGACGACGTGAAAGCCCTCCGCCAGCGCGGCCATGGCCGCCGGATAATGCACGTCATTGGGCGTTACGATGACGACGAAATCCATCCGCTCGCCTGCGGGCAAGCGCCGCTCGGCCGCGAACATCTCCTGGAAACTGCCGTAGATGCGGTGATCGGGTAGAAAGCATTCACGCCCGGCGGCCTGTGATTTCTCCGGCGAGCGGCTGAATGCCCCGCAGACCAGTTCCGCGCGGCCATCCATCAGCGCGGCGCGCCTATGCACGGCGCCGATAAACGCATCTTTACCCCCTCCGACCATACCCATGCGCCATTTCCGTTTCTGCATATCCGGTGCCTCCCTGGTTGGTTGCCATGTCAAGGGTCACTCCATCAGTTGAAAATTATCATGAATAAAAATACTGTCAATGGTTTTGACGCATCCTATTGACGCATCCTATAATCCTTTGGTAATGTGTTCGTGGTTCGCATGGAAAGAGGCTTATGAAAACAGCAGACGAGTTGAAGGCGCATGCCGTCGGGTTGAAGGATTTTGTGGGCTATGCCGCCGGTGCGGTGGTCAGCAAGACGTTGATTGACAAGAAAGTCGGGACATTGACGCTCTTTGCCTTTGACGCCGGCCAGGGGCTCAGCGAGCATACGGCCCCTTATGATGCCGTGGTCCAGATACTGGATGGCGAAGCGGAGCTTGTCATTGCCGGTAAGTCGGTCAAAGCCAGGGCCGGCGAACTGGTGATTATGCCCTCCGGTGTGCCGCATGCGGTGCGGGCCGTACAACGGTTTAAAATGCTGTTGACCATGATCCGGGAGAAATAAGCGGGCGGTCCAGGCGCTGCTCAACACAGACGTCCCGCCTTTCCCGAAATTTCTGCGTCGGGTGCCACTGGCGTTCGGTGATGCAGGTCCTCATCTTGGATGCGAATAGCAGTCGGACCTTCAAGGATTTCTCGCCGCCTGCGATCCCAAAGGCTTCGCGCACATAAGCCTGCGGGTCGAAGTTCTGAAACCGCGTCAAGTTAGGCCGCCAAAGGCGGCAACAAAAAACACTGGATTCCCGACTCGTGCTTCGTAGCGAAGGCTTGCTTCGCAGAGTAGCATCAGGTCGGGAAAGACAGAAAATATTCAGCACCCCCGCACAACTGAGGCGTTAACGCTAATAGACCTTTCGGCTTGTTTTTACATCGCCTGCCGATAAAATATTTTTGCATGTCTTGCTGTAAACAGTATTACGCAAAAATAGTTTTTCAAAATCGGCTTTCTTAAATGGGCGGCCCCATCCTGTGAACATGAAAAACTCACGCGGGACACTATCATGAAAACCCATGTTTTCATTCATTTTCACATGTCGTTTCATAAATGCGGCCCCGTATGTTTTTTTCGTCGGGGCTTTTTCTCCTCCGACCCACGGAAGCCACTCGAAAATCTGGGATTCGTGGCATAACGCCATTTGAGTTTTTATATCGAATGTTTCCGCGATATTCACCGCCGCATGATAAGTGTTTTCATTGGCGTATGTATCATAGACATTTATAATTGCCGGGGATATGACCTTCTTTTTTACCAGGCCCCCGATTGTCGGATAAGCGTTCGGTACGCCGAGCTGGTACGCGACCATCCTCACGGCGCACGCGGTGTTATAATGATCGATATGTATCCCGGCCAGCGGATTGGATACCACCGGAGGACAGAATATATAATCCGGCTCGAACGAACGGATAGTGTTCCAAAGCCCTCCCAGCAGATTCCTGTCGTTGAGTACCTGGGCGTTGACATGGAAACCGTCAAGGCATTTGAGGCATTCATAGGAAGCCCCGATTATAGCCGCGCTTTGCATGGCTTCTTTTTCACGTCGGCGGAATGTTTGTTCCGGTTCCATTTCGTGGTGGCCGAAAGCGCCCCTTGACGTCGCGACTATTTTCATCTCCACATCATCGCCGTAATGCTTCTTCAGCAGGGCGAAAAGGCCGCCCGCCTCAAATTCAAAATCATCCTGATGCGCCATTATGGACATTATTTTCAACTGGTTATTTTTCCTGGTTTTCATATTTCAACGCCGAAGACCCCCTCCTGAATTCAATGCCGTCAAACCTCCATGTCACGGCCTTGCGGCAGGTTTCAGCGATGGTTTTGGCCCTGTTCGCAATAATTTATGTGCATTATGATCGGATTGTTCATTCGCAATATTCCTCTGTTTTATATCTTTATGATAAGAAATCGCTTTTCTGGCAGTATGGATATCCGCCCATTGAAACCGACCTGACTAAGCGTTTTATAGTGGGAATGTGTCAAAATAGGGCCGAGCTGTCAAGGTCTGAAGGATAAAAAGTTGGCATGGGGGCGCTGATTACGCGTAAAATATTTGAGGGTTTGGCGCATTTGCGTAAGGGTATTGATCACATCCATCGCTCCGGCCTGGCGTTTTCCCAGCCAATGCAGAACGGGTTGTTGAAATTAATCAAAAAAGCGGCTTGACCGTTGCCAAATTGATTGTACTTTACAACATGTGCTTTTAGAATGAAATTTTTGCTGGAAAAAATTCATGGGATCAGGTTGTGCGTTTTGTGAAGTTTTACAGGATGCTCAGGCTGGAGGTATGAAATGGGTGCTATGAATAGAAAGCGGTTTTCAAAGACCGGTATTGACACGGGAAATGGCACTGCAATCGGCTCATCGGCCTCGATGTCAGGGGCGGGCGCTCCAGCCGGTTCTTTGCGCGCCGGCGTGGCCAAAAGCAATATCACCACCGATGCCAAAGGGGTGGTGATTAATGATCCGTTATACGCTAAAGCCCTGGTTTTGGACGACGGCCGGACAAAGGTGGCCATCATTGCAATGGACACTACAGCGATAGGTGGTAGACGAATTACCCAGGGGATGCTGGACGATGTTGGGGACGACTTTCTGCCGAAGCTGCGCAGGCGAATTCAGAAAGAGCTAAAAATTCCCGGTTGTAACGTTCTGGTCAACGCCTCTCACACCCACCCGCCGGGCCGGCTGTTATGCGATGACGCCAGCCAAGTCAACCGGACGTTTGATGCGGTCAGCCGGGCCCTGCAGAATATGACAAAAGTAAAGGTCGGCTGGGGCCGCGGTTATGAAGACCGCATAACGATGAACCGAACCCTCATGCTGAAGAACGGCAAAAGCTGGACGATCCGCCACACCAATCCCTGCCCGCCGGATGAAGAGGTCGCGGGTGTTGGGCCAATTGATCCTGAAATAGGCATACTTCGAATAGACCGAATGGATGGGCGGCCGCTGGCGGTGGTCTACAACTTCGCCGGACATCCCCTTTTCGGTGATCCGCGCGGAGCTATTACCGCCAATTTCCCTGGTTTTGCCTCAAAAGTCATCGAAGCGAACCTGGGCCATGACGCTATGGCATTGTTCTTGCAGGGAGCTGGCGGAGACATTATGGATGTATTCTTTAAAGACTTCAACCGTCCCAGAGACACCAAACCGCTCGGCATAATGCTGGGCCTGAGTACCTTGAAAGCGCTAAAAGATATACAGACCCAGGATGCAAAGCTGAGTGTAATTTCTGAAACAATAAAGCTTCCTAGAAGAACCGACATCCCTGAACGTATTAAATCACTGCAGCAGGAGCAGGCCGAACTGCTCGAATGCCTGAGGTTCACCAGTCTGAACTTCAAAGCCTTCCTGCCTTTATACATCAAATACGCGCTCAGTCCTGATTACCCGGCGGATTATTCTTACCGGTATCTGCAGGATAAAAAAATAGGCGCCGATGAGCTTGCCGCTATGGATTTTCATAACAGGCAAAGCATTGAGAAATATCTCAAGAACATTTACGCCATGGAAAAATTGGCGAGAATCCAGGATAAGATAGCTACATTGAAGAAGCATCAGGCGCTAAACAAGGAAGCCGGCGAGGCCACAATACCGGCCGAGGTGCAGGGTATTAAAATCGGAGATTGCGTGCTGATAACTTCTCCGGCGGAAGTGCTCGTCGAAGTCGGCCTGAATGTCAAAAAGGCCTCGCCTTATAAGTACACCTTTATGGCGGCCTTTTCAAACGGTTATATGCACTACGGTCCCCCGGCAGGCGCGTACAGCAAGGGAGGGTACGAAGTGACCGAGTGCCTGTTGGCCCCGCAATGGCAGAAGATTTATGAGCGCAAGGCCGGCGAAATAATCCGCAGGCTGTGAGGATTATAAGGTACCCCCTCAGAGTACGTGGGGGCAAAACGATGGCAGTCTTCAATGTTGTCATTCCCGCCCCGTGTCAAAGCACGGGGTAAACTCCAGCGGTCCCGATCGCGAAGCGCATCGGGATGGATTCCCGACCAGGTCGGGAATGACAGAAAATATTCAGTAACCCCCACGCAACTTATAGCTGAGGGGTTGCAAATAAATCGAAAAAATCACCATTTGTAACTCGTTGACCATCAAGGACTACCCCCCCCCCCCCCCCCCCCCCCCCCCCC
>VSJD01000285.1 GCA_008636095.1 Kiritimatiellota bacterium
GCCAGGTCGGACTTGCCGTCGCCGTCATAGTCTCCGGGCACCGGAACGGAATCCGCCCCGCCCCACGCGCCACCGTTGAGCAGGATGATTCCGTTCGCAATCGAATAGATGGACCAATAGCCATCACGATACACCGCCAAGTCGGACTTGCCGTCGCCATCATAATCCACCGTTACTCCCCGCCAGGATGCCCGTAACGCGTAAGCGCTGCCGCCATCCTCTCCACGGGTCACGGCCACGAACACGGTGCCGGTTGGTGCAACCAGGATGCGGCCCGCCACCGGTTGAATGGTTGCCATCATATTGAAGTCGGCATTCAACACATGCAGTTGCGGCATGGGCGTGCCCGCCAGGTTGAGTTCCAGCCAGCCGCTTCCAGACAGCGCAATGCGATACCATCCGATCGTGTCGCCAACCAGGACGGCATTGGTAACACCCGGCGCCGCCAACACGGGAATATTGTCAACTGTACGATAATGACTGCCCATAAACCGCAACCATTCTTCGCCGTTGGTGCTGACTACTTTGAGCGTGCCGCCATCGTTGCGCCCGGCGATAAACGGGAGCGCCAGGCTGTCGTTCGAGGGCGCAAACGTAAAGTTATTGAAAAACAGGAAGCCGTTTGAACCAGACAATGCCACAGGTTTGACGGCGTCAATCACCCAATCGAAATTGAATGGGTCGAGATCCGCGACGATCCAGGCCAACAACGTTCGATTCGACCAGGCCGCCGACACCGGCAAGGGTGTAATGCGTTCGCCGATCATCGAGGTATTCCAGTATCGGCCCTTGTTGCTGCTCGACATCAGTAACAGGTGTCCCAGCACATTACTGAATGCGACCTGGGCATTCGTGTTGCCCGCTTCCCAGAACCAGCCATTCACATGCGGGGCCAGGTTGGTATAGATGGAAGCCGTGGAATCAAAGGCATTCAGGTATACTGTGAGGTATCCGTTATTGGTCGTGACACGGATCACACCCCCTTCGCGCGCGTAATAACCCGTGATTTCCTCCCAGGATAAGGGCGGGGTGTTCGTCACCGGACTGTCGGGAAACGGCGCAGTATTGGTCGGCAAGGCTATTGCAAATTTATCGCGAAGGGCCAGCATCAGCGCCTGCTGGGCAACGTTCTCGGCCAGCGACCCGCCATTGCACATAACGGCCACGCCCAGGCCACGCTCCGGCATAACCTCGAGATGGCTGTGAAAGTAAGTTGTATCCCCGCCTTTATAGCAGGCCCGACCCGCATATGACAGATTGGGATCGGCCACGTTGTCCCAGCCCAGGCCACTCTGGAAGTTGGGATTTGAAGCCGACACCGCTACATTCGTACCCTGGAATGTCAGCATGGCCGCCAGGGCATTGGTGCTCATGAAGCGTTGGCCCTGGATCTCACCGCCGCCCAATAGCATCTCGATCACCCGCCCCATATCGTTGGCCGAGGAACAAATTCCGCCGCTGGCGTGGACGTTGACGATATCGTCCGGATACGCGTTGGTGCCGAGCATGCATCGGGCCAGCTTGCCGCTGAACTGGTTCGTAATCAATACAAGCGCCGTATTGGTCATTCCCAGTGGCTGAAAGACATCGGCGGTCACCTGCGCCACAAATGTTGTTCCGCTGAGCGCCGCTATCACGCTCTCCATGAGCGTAAAACCGTTGTTGTTATAAGTGTCCGAGAAGTTCGGGGAATAAACGGGGTATTCATCCGCCAGGCCCTCCAGCACTTCCACCCCATAGTGCAGATCGGGGACCGTCGTCTCGGCATACGGGGTATAATCGCCCGGCAATCCGCTCTGATGGTTCATCAATATACGCGGCGTGATGGTAGCGGCGCGGGGAAAGCGGGAATGGAATGCAAACGTCGGCACGTAGTTGGTCACCGGGAGATCCAAAGACAATTGACCCAGATCCACCTGGCGCATGGCGGCCAACGCGGTGAAGGTTTTCGAAACACTGGCAATGCCATACACGGTATCCGCGTCGGCAGCTCGCCCGGTGATCGGATCCGCCAGGCCGAAGCCCGTGGCCCACACGACCTGGTTGCTGTCCACCAGGACCAACCCCAGGCTGGAGGCGCCGGTCACCTGGAGCTGATTGGTAATATAGGACGTCAGGTCCCGAATGGTGGCGCTGTAGTCCGTGGCGGTCCCCGTCAGGGTGGACGCCATCCACAGCGCCAATCCGCAGAGCGCCGGTAACCACCGGTGGGCCGGTCTCAACCGGCAGGCCACCCCCACTCCAGACCTGCTCGCAGCATCAATGACAACATCGCTGACGGACATTACATGTTGCATGGTAAATTTCTTCCTTATGTACTTTGTGTATGAGAAACCGTGATAAAAAACAAGAGAATCAAAAGGCTTTCTCCGTAAGCAGTTGATTGGACGTTACAAACATGGTGCTGATCGCGGTGGTCAATGTTTCTGGAGAACAAGTAACCGTTGCGTTCGGCGTGAGCGTAGCCGCCGCCGTATTCTGGCCCAGTTCCCGAATCAGCTGGGCAGTTAATTTTTTACCGGTAGTTACACTCATCAAATATGCCTCCCTTACGAAGAATAACTATCCACTCATAAGATAACACCTTGATTTTACATGTGCAATAGCCTGTTCATTTTCAAGTGGACAACCCAATGCGACATCGTCTATGCTTAAATACAAATGGTGGAGGACTGACAATAATCGGTGTCTCCAAGTTTATCTCAATAATACCCGTTCGGCAGAAAGACCAAAACATGTAAAGAACCAAAGTGGTGCGTAATTAATGGAGGTATCATATGCTAATTGTATTTTTGGTAATCGTGGCGGTTGTAATATTCCTGATTGGGATCCGGATCGTCCGGCCGACGCATCGCGGGCTCATTGAGCGGATGGGGCGATATCAGCGCTTTGCAAACCCGGGTTTTCACTGGATCATTCCGATCATTGACCGCATCTTCCAGGTGGACATCACCGAGCAGATGATTGACGCCGAGCCGCAGGAGATCATCACAAATGACAACCTGAACGCCAAGGTGGATGCGCAGGTCTATTTCAAGGTCCGGGAGGACGAGGAAAGCGTCAAGGATTCCCAGTACAAGGTCTTCAATTATTCCTACCAGATCGTCAATCTGGCGCGCACCACGCTCCGCAACATCATCGGCACGCTGACCCTCCGCTCCGCCAACAGCGAGCGCGGTAAAATCAATGACGCCCTGCATGCCACGTTGAAGACCGAAACTGTCCATTGGGGGATCGAAATCGTGAGAACGGAATTGAAGGAGATTGATCCCCCGCGCGACGTGCAGGAAACCATGAACAAGGTGGTCAAGGCGGAAAACGAGAAGATCGCCGCGATTGACTTCGCCACCGCCGCCGAGACGTTCGCCGACGGCGAACGGCGCGCCCAGATCAAGAAGGCCGAAGGAATCCGGCAGTCCAAAATCCTGGCCGCGGAAGGCGATGCCGAGGCCATCCGGCTCGTGAACGAGGCTGCGGAAAAATACTTTATCGGCAACGCCCAACTGCTCCGCAAACTGCAGGCCATGGAAACCGCCCTGGAACATAATGCCAAGATCGTAGTGCCCGCCGGCGCCGACCTCGTCAACGTGATCGGTGAAATGGCCGGCATCGTGCCCCTCGTAAAAGACAAGACCAAGCTGACCATGCCGCCTTCCGCGGGTATGCGATAGCACACAACCAAAGCAAACTCCGATTTGTCGAACGTCGAATAAAACAGGATGCTCATGAAAAAACTTAGTGCGTGTATCATGCCGTGCCTGGACATGTGTAACGGGCGGGTGGTTAAAGGCGTTCAGTTTGTCAATATCCGGGACGCCGGCGATCCGGTGGCGTGCGCCCGCGTATATTGCGAGGCGGGGGCCGATGAACTCGCCCTGCTCGATATCACGGCCACCGTGGAAGGCCGGGCAACTATGCTCGATGTGGTCCGCAAGGTGGCCGGAGCGGCGACCGTACCATTCACCGTGGGTGGCGGGATCACGGACGTTGATGCGGCCGCGGCCGTCCTAGAAGCCGGCGCCACCAAAGTGTCCGTGAGTAGCGCCGCTTTCCGCAAGCCGGACGTTATTAACGCCATGGTTAAAGCATTTGGATCCGACAAAGTAACCGTGGCCATTGACGCCGCCGCGAATCCGGCCATGCCCTCCGGATATGAAGTATTCATTGACGGCGGACGCACAGCAACCGGCGCGGATGCCATCGAATGGGCGCGGCGGCTGGATGGCTTTGGGGTCGGCACAATCCTGCCGACCAGTAAGACGACTGATGGCGTACGGACCGGCTATGATCTGCCCCTGATTCGCAAGATCAAGGCCGTGACGACCGCACCGGTCGTGGCCTCCGGCGGCGCCGGGAAACTGGAGCATTTTTACGAGGCCGTGGTGGCTGGCGCCACGATCCTGCTGGCGGCTTCGGTCTTCCATTTCCGGATCATCACGATTCCGGAATTAAAAGCTTACTTACGCGGTCGCGGCGTGGAAGTGCCCGGGGCGTGAGACCTAATCAGGCCAGCACGGCCAAGGCCGTGTCAACCCGGCCCATGGGGGCGGAGATCTGGAAGCCGGCCACCGCGCCCGCAATGCGGTCCCGGATTTCGCGGGCAATCTCGATGCCTGCCTTGAGACCGTCTTCCTTGGTCCGGCACTTGCTCATGCGCTGGAGGATGCTATCGGGCACCACGACCCCGGGCACGTGCCGGCTCATGAATTCCGCGTTCTTGAACGAAAGCAGTGGGTAGATGCCGGCCAGGATCGGAATGGTCTGGTGGTGTTTCCGGACACGGTCCACAAACCGGAGCAGCGCCTCAACCTCGAAAATAGGTTGCGTGAAGGCAAACTCCGCGCCGGCTTCGATCTTCTGAAAGAAGCGGGCGATCTCGCGCTCCATTTCCACGGCCACCGGGTTGGCGCCAACCCCGATGGCCAGGGCCGTCAGCTGTCCGATTGCCTGGCCGGCCGCGTCGAACCCATGATTGAGGTTGTTGACCAGCCGGGCAAGGCCGACGGCATCCAGGTCAAAGACCCCGGTCGCGTCGGGATAGTTGCCCAGCTTGGGCGGATCGCCGGTAATGAACAGCCACGTCTTAAGACCCAGCGCGTAAGCACCCAGCAGGTCCGACTGCATACCGATCAGGTTACGGTCGCGGCAACAGTAATGCGGGATGGGCTCGATCTTTAATTCCTTCAACATGGAAAACGCCGTGGCCACGACCGACATGCGCGCGCTGGCGCGCGGGCCATCGGGCAGGTTGATCGCATCCACGCCGGCGGCCTGGCACGCCCGGCACTTATCAAGGAACGCCCGCAGCCCGCCGCCGCTCGGGGGCGGAAGCATCTCGATGGACGTGGCCCGCCGGCCGGACGCCAACTTGGCGGCAAACGCCGACTTTTCCGGGAATGGGACCGCCGCAGGCGCCAGCCCCGCGTTTTTACCGGCCGTCGGCCCGGTCACCGGTTTGGAGGCAATCGCAACGTATTGCTTCACACCGCTCATGGATTTCACAGCACGCGCGGCCATGCGGATATGAGCGGGGGTCGTGCCGCAACAACCGCCGACGCCGCGGGCGCCCAATTCAATATAACGTCGGCAAAACTCCGTGAAGTATTCCGGGCTGTTAAGATACAGCATCCGGCCGCCGACTTCGCGGGGCCCCCCCGCGTTGGGCATAATGACGACGGGCTTGGTGGTGCAGGCGATGACGTTTTTAACGGCATAGAAGAGATCCGCGGGCCCGCGCCCGCAATTCAGGCCGATGAGATCCACATTCGGATCCGCCTCCAGCCGCCGCGCAAAAGTCTCTTCTGGTTTCGATCCAACCGGCTCCAAAGGTTGGGGAACCAGGGTGAAGGAGGCCAGCACCGGCAGGTTGTGGCGTTTGGCAATCCGGGCGGCGCGCTGGAGTTGGTCTATATCAAGGAATGTCTCGAGGACCAGCAAGTCAATATCTTCGCCCGCCAGGACGGACATCTGTTCGTTGAGGACATCATCAACCTGCGCGAGGAGCTCGCTCGTCGGCTGTTGATCTGGCGCAAAACAGGGACCCACGGAGGCCGCCACAAAAACTTTATCGCCGGCCGCCTCCCGGGCCAGGCGTACCGCGGCACGGTTGATGTCGGCCACGCGGTCAGCCAGTCCATAGGGGGCCAATTTAAGCCGGTTGGCGCCGAAGCTGTTGGTTTCAATGACATCGGCGCCGGCCTCGACATATTCCTGGTGAATACCCAAAACAAGCTTGGCCTGGGTCAGGCACAGTTCGTCGTAGCAGGCATTGAGGAAGACACCGCGCTGGTAGATCATCGTGCCCATGGCGCCGTCGAACACGAGCGCCCGTTCCCGGATTTGCTGGAGCAAGTTCCGCGACTTTTTCATGGGGATTGATTTTACAAGCCGTCCCGCTCCTCGTCCAGCGCAGAAAGCAGCAATTTTGGATGTGATCCCGATTGCTCCCCGTACTCCAACCCAAAAATAACATTCCAACATTCTGCAGAATGTTGGAATGTTATCATGAACCTTGGCAAGGACTTGCCACAAGACGAAAGGGAATGGGCTGCCCGGCAACATGCCGGCGCAGGTCGGCCAGACGCCGCGTGGCCTCGCGCAATGTGTCCTCGCACTTGGCGAAGTGGAAACGGATCAGATGCTGAACTCTTTCCCGGAAGAAGCTCGATCCCGGCACCGCCGCCACGCCTACGGTGCGTGCCAGCCATTCGCAGAAAGCCGTGTCGTCGCGCACCCCGAATTCGGATACATCCACCATGACATAATAGGCGCCCTCAGGGCGGGTGTAGCGCAGGCCGGCCGCATCCAGGCCGGCCAGGAACAGGTCCCGCTTGGCTGTGTATTCCACCCGTAGTTGCTCGTAGTAGGCATCGGGAAAATTCAACGCGGTTACCGCCGCCTCCTGGAGCGGGGCCGCCGCCCCGACGGTAAGAAAGTCGTGCACCTTGCGGACGCCATCAATGACCGTGGCCGGCGCAATCACATAGCCCAGCCGCCAACCGGTAATGGAATAGGTTTTCGAAAGCGAACTGCAGGAGAGCGTGCGCGCAAACATCCCCGGCAGGGAGGCAAAATAAACGTGCTTGTGGGGCGCATAGACGATGTGCTCGTACACTTCGTCGGTGATCACGAACGCATCGAACTCCTCCGCCAGGCGCGCGATGGCCTCCAGCTCCACGCGCCTAAAAACCTTGCCGGTCGGGTTGGAGGGATTGCATAGAATCAGCGCCTTGGGCCGCTGTTCGAAAGCGCGCCGGAGTTCAGCCGGGTTGAAATTGAAATCCGGCGGACGCAGCGGCACATAAATAGGCTCCGCGCCCGCCAGGATCGCATCGGCTCCATAATTCTCGTAGAACGGCGAGAAGACAATGACCTTGTCGCCGGGATTGCAGGCCGTCATCATCGCGGCCATCATCGCTTCCGTACTGCCGCAGGTTACCACGAGATGCTCATCGGCATCCACGGGAATGCCCATCCACCGGCTTTGCTTGCGGGCCAGGGCCTGGCGGAAATTGGGCGCGCCCCAGGTGACCGCGTACTGGTGCGGACCGGTGCGGCTGACCTTTTCCAGCGCCGCCTGCAGTTCGGCGGGCGGATCGAAATCCGGAAAACCCTGGGACAGGTTAATCGCCCCGCAGTCATTGGCCACCCGGGTCATCCGGCGGATGACGGACTCGGTAAAATGACTGGTTCGATGACTGGTCGCTGGCATAACCGGATGCCCTAACGGGTTAAATTGTATGTTATAAAGATTTTATCAGCACGGCGGAATGTTTTGGAAGCAGCGTCGCCGGTGAGATGGACTTAGCCGACCAAAAGTCGGACCGGCTTTTCAATGCGCATTGAAGGGGGTAATCGCGCCAATTTATCTGCGCCTGCCAGCAGCCATCCGGCCGTTCCAGCCGCCAGCGTTTTGACGGTAGATCAAAAGGCAGTGGGCCGGTTATCTCGTTAGCCGATTTTAAGGCCGGGCGCCAGCAACGGTTAACGTCATCCAACAAGTGTTTAGCTTCCGGAATAAGATGCGCCATATCCCCGCCGATTTCACACATTCCGGCGGACATTAACGCCGTAGTGGCCCACGCGCGATTTTCATTTTCGTTCAAGGTAGGGCACCAGCCGATACTGTCGGCATCCGCCAACAAACAATCGCCGCGATAAAACAACGCCGCCGCGCTCACCCACATGGCGGCGCTCTGCACAGCACCCCAGGTTCCCGATCCGATGTCCGGTCCTATGCGGGACGCATCGGCAAACCGGCCCAGGAACGGATTCCCGGCATTTGTCGTGCAACAGGTTAATAAAAAACCGCCGGAGGGCACATTCGCGCGAATATCGGCAAGGAATTCGTTGCGCCATTCAATGGCCGTGCGCGTACGATCATGAAATTGAACATCGGGAATTTCAAAAGGGTATGTCCAAAAATCCAATTTAAGCCCCTTGTACCCCCACTGGTTGAAAATGGTATCCCATGCCCGGCGCGTATAATCGCGTACTTCTGGAACAGAGTAATCAAGCCAGGTGGTGGGATCCAGAAACTGCCTCCGCCCGGAAATACGCATCTTCCACTCCGGATGCCTCTTAACCAAAGGACCATCCGCCGCAACCAGGGGTGTGCACCAAATCGCCGGCTTCATTCCGATTTTTTGAATATCAATGGCCAAGCTTTTCATTCCTTTTGGAAAACGGGACGGCGCATGGGGCGTAGCAAGCGCCGGGTCAAAAATATCAACGCCCATGTAATGCGAAGAAAAAAAGCCGCCTTTACGGCCCGGCCGGCGGGGTTGTCTCCGTTGATAGCCGTCATCAATCATGATCCAACGCACTTTGTTATGCATCTTTTGCAAGGCTCGGGCATTGGCAAGAATATAGGCTTCGTCAATATCGCCATGCCCTCCCGGGCGAACGTTAAGATTCCAAGATCCCCACACCATTTCCTCGCGCAGAACGCTGGTGCGCCCCGGAAAATCAATCCTTTTTCGCAATAAATCGTAATAGGCATCGATCAACTCCGGAATTGAGCTGGGCCCCGTCAGGATCAGCCAGCGTTCGGTCTCGAATTTCTCGCCGGCCTCCAGAGGGATGGCGGGAATTCCCGAAAAATAATCGCGCGCCGCGATTCTGACGTTCCTGCCCTCCGCGGTTATTTTCCATGCTGGCTTGCAGCGCGCCTGGGTGAGCGTTGCCATCAGAACCGTGCCGCGCTCCGGGTGCATAAAAAAAATACCCGGGAAAGGCGTGTCTTCCGAGAGTCCGAACTCGCCTTCAATACCCGGCAGGGGCGCGAATAAATTGCCGGTAAAATAGCTGTACCCGCCAAAATATTTTTCCGCCTTGAAAAGTTCGCTGTGCATGACCATCCAGCCGCGGCCTGCTAAATCAAGCATGCCGCTTGCCGTCTCAATTTCTGAAATTAAGACCTGCCGCCCGGAAAGATTCTCAAGCGTCTGCCAGATTTCAAGAGCGCTATCCGAAAGCCGTTTAAAATGCAAGGTGTGTAACAGGCCCAAATGAGATTTTGGCTTCAATAAAGCTACGGAACGGCCGCGGTCCGTTTGCATCCCCATACGGCAGTTTTCAAGCGCCCAGCCCGCCGATGTATAAATGTTCCAGCATTTTCCGCCGCAACTCGGACGAATGTTAATATTATCTGTATTTTTATTCATAATGAATGGGTTGTACCCCACTGTTTGAGCCCGGGCGAGAGTTAGTCTGAATCTGTCGTTGATAATAGATCATGAGTTCGGGTTTGTCCATCCCCGGAAGGGAGGGCTAAAACCCAGCGGGGTTACCCGCCTCCCCGCTCTGCCATAGCGGCTACGCAGGGGCAAGCCCCGGCGGCGCCTGCCTTCGCCGACCTTCCTGCGCCCACCAAAGCGGGCTTCGCGAAGGCGGGAGCGCTTCGCGCAGGCAAGCCATAGGCAATCAGGGTTATTAAGCCATCCTTCAAAAACGCCGATGTTCGTGCAAGTTTCGGGTAGTAATTATTTATACGCCGTGC
>VSJD01000286.1 GCA_008636095.1 Kiritimatiellota bacterium
AATCATGGCATCGCCTTATTCAATTGGGAGTGAAAATGCCGGATGACGTGCGCTTGGCGGGATTTGACGGGGAAGAAGCCGCCTTGCTGGCCGGAATAACAACCCTGATGTTTGATTGGCAGACCCTGGCCACAACCGCCATGGAAATAATGTTTCAATTGATTTCTGCGCCGGATGATAAAAAAATCATTGCCGTTCAGCATATCAATACCGGTCTTTCTTCGCAAAGGGCGGACAACGTGAAAAGGAAAGGCATGGCAGGCAGGTTCAAAAACCAAATTAAAACGGAAAGGGAAAAATATGCTGGCGGCAGTATTGCATGATTTCAACGATTTGAGACTTGAGGATGTGCCTATGCCAACCCCCGCTCCTGACGAGGTGGTTGTAAAAATAAAAGCCTGCGGATTCTGTGCCACGGACTATAAAGCCATTAAGGGAATACGCAAAAACGTCAGTTTCCCATGTATTGTTGGCCATGAGCCATCCGGGGTTGTGAGCGCGGTCGGCAAATATGTAAAACACGTCAAGGAGGGTGACGAAGTCGTGGTTATGCCGTCGGGATCATGCGGGTATTGCAAATATTGCCGCCAGGGAAAGATGCATTATTGCAAGCAATCATTTACAACAGGCGGAGACGGCCCTGAAGATGTTCGTCCGGGAGCGTTTGCCGAATATATGAAGACCGCCGCATCAAGTATCTTCCCAAAACCGTCAAATGTTTCATTCGAAGCCGCCGCGATTACCGAACCGTTATCCGGCGCATGGAAGGGAGTGATTCAATACAGCGAAATGGAGATCGGCGACGACGTGGTGATTATCGGGGTCGGAAGCATCGGCTTACTTTGCATGATGGTGGCAAAAGCCGCGGGGGCAGGACGGCTGATTGCCATTGATGCGAGCGATTATGCGCTCCGGAATGCCAAATCGCTGGGAGCAACCCATATTATTAATCCGCGAAAGGAAGATGCCCGCAAACGGGTTTATGATATCATTCCCGATGGACCGGATTTGATTGTTGAAGCGGCCGGCCCAATTCAAGCGGTGCAACTGATGGTGGATTTGCGGCGGCGGGGGACAAAATGGAACGTCTTCGGCATCACCACCCATGAGAAATTTGAATTGGACGGGGGCTTGACCCATTTTCTTGAAGGCCGCATGGATGCCAGTTTCGGCACCACGCCGTTGGCCATGTCAAAGGCTTTGCGCCTGATGGAAACCGGATTGGTGAATCCGGAAAAAGTCATTTCACACCGGATCGCCCTCAGGGACATTCACAAGGCGGTCGAGATTATGGGAACTCCGGAACGCAATAAAATAGTGATTATACCATGAAAGCCATTGTTGTTACCGCCCCAAACATATTGGAATTTAAAGACCTGCCGCTGCCTGTGCCGAAACGGGGACAAGTCCGAATCAGGACGACGGCCTGCGGTATTTGTGCCACGGACCTTGAAATGATCGGCGGCTGGGAAAGAACGTCCTTTCCCGGCATTCCGGGCCATGAATGGTCCGGGATTGTGGACGCCGTGGGCGATAGTGGCGATAAAACCATTATCGGCCGGCACTGTGTTGCGGAAAATGTTCTACAGGATGGCGGCGAGGTGGGATTTGAACATCCGGGCGGATATGCCGAATATTTTCTTACAGAAACGGACAAGCTTCATTTTCTGCCGGACGATTTCCCGATGGTTGTTGCCGCATTGATCGAGCCGCTGGCCGTGGCTACCCGGGCATTACGGCGTCTGCGCTTAGCGGATAAAAGTTCGGTCTTGGTAATTGGCGATGGGCCGATCGGTTTGCTGATGACAATGTTACTAAAGCGGGCAGGTGCCGGCAACATTACGCTCATTGGAGGAAGGGAAACCCGGCTGGCTCTGGCGAAGGAACTTGGCGCTGAACGGACGCTTAACTATCATCATTTCGGCGAACACGGAATGGAATCGGCTCATGCAGTCCTGAAATGTTCGTTTCCCAATGTCATTGAAGCCAGCGGTGCCACGGCGGCCATAAAAACGGCGCTTAAGCTTGCCGCCCAACAGGGCAAGATCTTGGTTGTCGGCGACTATAAAAAGGCGCGATCTGGTTTCCTTTGGAATCATTTACTCATAAACGAGCTTGAACTGATCGGTAGCAATGCCAGCGCCCAAGCCTGGCCGGAAGCCGTTCAAACGGCAATTATCATTCAAAAAGACCTTGCAAAATTGATCAGTGGCGAATGGGCCGTTGTGAAATTTTCTGATGCTGTGAGTACCGTGAAACATAACCGCGAAATTATCAAGGCCATATTACGCTGGGATATATAACCTTAATTTTGCACGGACATCAGCGTTTCGGTAATTATTTTTCAATAGCAACGGCGTGCAAACTATTTTTTGCGCCCCTTTTTCTTTTTCAACCGAAGGCTGATCCGCTCAGGCGGAAACCCAACGAGTTTACCTGCCTTCGGCGGCGCCATAGGCGACCAGGGTTATGAAGGCATTTTGCAAAAACGCTGATGTTCGCCGGAAAAGACGGTCGCGTAATTTTGGCGCATCTTTGCTGGGTGGGGCCACGCCTTTGGCGTGGTCAACTTGCAGCTTGTCCCGCGCCGCGCGGGATATACTTATACAGCGGCCCTCCGCGCGCCGCGCATCTGCGCCAAACTGACGCAATGCAAAATTAAGGTATAAAAATGAAAACAGGCCGGGAGCTTGTCAGAGACGTTGATGAATGCACGTTGGAAGAAGGCGATTGCGCCCTTTGGTGGCTGGGGCAGCAAAGTTTCATCGTTAAACTGGGGAGCAAAGTTATATATTTCGATCCGTTTCTATCCCCCCATAAAAAGCGGAGAATTCCGCCGCTTATCTCCCCGGAGGATGTTACTAATGCCGATTTAATCCTTGGAAGCCATGATCATACGGATCATATTGACCGCCGGATTTGGCCGACTTTGGCAAAGTCGTCGCCGAAAGCAAAATTTGTTGTCCCGGAACTGCTGTTGCGTTCCCTGGCCCGTGATTTGAAATTTCCCATAAAACGGTTTGTCGGATTGGATGACAACAGAAGCTTGCAGGTAGACGGCGTCAAAATTTCGGCTGTTGCCGCCGCGCATGAATTCCTGGACCGCGATCCGGCCACGGGCCGTTATCCATACCTCGGATATATTGTTGAGGCGCATGGCGTTGCCGTTTATCACGCGGGCGATACGTGTATTTATGAAGGCTTGCAGACCAAATTGCGCCGCTGGCGATTGGATGTCGCGTTTTTACCGATTAACGGGCGCGATGCCCACCGATTGGCGGCCAACTGTATTGGGAACATGACTTATCAGGAAGCGGCCGATCTGGCCGGGGCACTTGCGCCGCGGCTGACGATTCCGGCCCATTTTGACATGTTCCCCGGTAATCGCTGTTCTCCAAAATTGTTTATTGACTATATGCGCGTAAAATATCCCGGCTTGAAAACTATTGTCTGCAAATATGGACAGCGGCTGATTGTTAAACGCCGTTGATTCCATGCCAATTCGAGTGTTTCCTTAAAAGGGGATTCTTCCGTATTTAGCGTGGGGTATTTTATTAACGAAAACACTGCTGACAGGGGACGCAACCACGGAACCAGAGGCTTTTGAGGATAAATATGCTGTGAACGCGGGAATGGGCAGCATGACAACGCAGGGCGAATTTCGGTTCCGTCAGCTGACGGATTTGAAAAGCAAGGCAAGTTTGGCCCAGATGCACTGGCGCCGTGCGTAGCGCGATACTCGCGTATGCGCAAGCACGGTAACGGGGCAGATGAGCCGAAATCGCCGCAGCCTTTTTCAAACGAAATTCGCACTGCTATTTCCGCCTAAGGCGGATCCGCCTCTGGCGGAAACAACAACCAGTTTAGTTGCGGCTAAGTGCCGCCTTGGGCAATGAAAAAACACACGGAAATTAGTGAATGGACCTAAAAGGGAAACCGTATAATTTTCAGGAAATGAAAAATGAATTTTATCGGCATTGATATCGGAACAAGTTCCATTTGCGGGGTCGTGCTTGACACGCGGAGCGGGAAACTGCTTGCGTCATTAACATTGCCCAATAACGCATGGCTGCCTGCCAGGCATCCGTGGGAGCGGATGCAGAACCCTGCCAGAATAGTCGCGACCGCGACTAAAATAGTAAACTCGTTATCCGGGCCGATCGGCCGCGTGGCCGGAATCGGCGTTACCGGTCAGATGCACGGCATCCTTTATGTTGACGCAAATGGCCGAAATGTAAGCCCACTTTTCACGTGGCAGGACGAACGCGGGGGACTGGTCGTCAAAAAAAGCATGACCTACGCGGATGATCTCTCGCGTCTGACCGGCTACACGCTTGCGCCGGGTTTCGGCTTTGTTACCCACTTTTATAATCTTAAAAATGGCCGCGTGCCGCGTGCCACAGCATCCCTGTGCACGATTGCCGACTACGTTGGCATGCGCCTGGCGCATCAACGCCATCCATCTATTGACCCGACCAATGCGGCCAGTCTGGGAATATTTGATCTCCGGAATCTGTGCTTTGATGCAAACGTGATCAGATCAGCGCGGTTGCGGACTGATCTTCTGCCACGGCCGGTGCCGACAGGAACAAAAATTGGAGCGACGTCGGAAGGAATTCCCGTCTATTCTGCGCCGGGCGACAACCAGGCCAGTATTCTCGGTTCTGTACGTGACGTTAAAAAATCGCTTGTTGTCAATATCGGCACCAGCGGACAAATTTCCGCGTGGATGCCATTGTATCAACGTATCAACGGACTCGATCTGCGTCCTTTTCCCGGCGGCGGATACATTGCCGTAGGCGCTTCGCTGTGCGGTGGCAAGGCTTATGCTTTATTGGAGCGCTTTTTCAGGGAGGTGTGTATCCGGTTTACCGGTGCCGCTCCTAAAGATTTGTATGCGATTATGAATAAACTGGATGCCGCTGCGGCAGAACCGCTCAGTATTGATACGCGTTTTTCCGGAACCCGGCGGGATCCTTCCATCCGGGGGACGATTACCGGAATTTCAATGAGTAATTTCACGCCCAGCCGTCTGGTGGAGGGATTTCTCAGAGGAATGGTTGATGAACTAAACTCGTTTTATCGTTTAATGCCGCCAAAAACCCGCCGGCAAGTGAGTATCCTCGTCGGTTCGGGTAATGGCCTGCGCTTTAACCGCCGTCTGTGCACCGTGGTGGAGCAGGTTTTCGGTATGCGCGTGAACATTCCTGCCCACTGCGAGGAGGCGGCGACCGGCGCCGCGCTGACGGCCGCCGTTGGGGAGGGTTGTTTCAGAAATTATTTTGAGGCCGGGAAAATAATAAAACATCGCGCGAGTCAAAAGTTTTAGGTCATTTAGTGGCGAGTAACGGCGTAATTATTTGTGCGACACGGGGCGGAACTGGACCCGATGGGGGCGATCGGCGGCATCGCCCAGCAGGGTTCGGCGGTGCTCATGATAGGCTTCGTAGTTACCCTCGAACCACGTCACCCGGCTATCGCCTTCAAATGCCAGGATGTGTGTTGCCACGCGGTCCAGGAACCAGCGATCGTGGCTGACCACCACCGCACAGCCGCCAAAATTGATGATGGCTTCTTCGAGCGCGCGCAGGGTATTGACATCGAGATCGTTGGTCGGCTCATCCAAAAGCAATAGATTGCCGCCGCCCCGCAGAAGCTTGGCCAGATGCACCCGATTACGCTCGCCGCCCGAGAGCTGGCCGACGCGTTTCTGCTGGTCGCTGCCCTTGAAATTGAACCGGCCGCAGTAGGCGCGCCCGTTCATCTGCCGCCCGCCCAAGTCCAGAAATTCTAATCCACCGGTGATTTCCTCGTAGATCGTGTGGTTGGGATCCAGGGTGTCGCGGCTCTGATCCACGTGCGCGGGCACCACCGACGCCCCCAGGGCCAGGCGCCCGGAGGTCACCGGTTCCTGGCCGAGGATCATGCGAAACAACGTGGTCTTGCCGGCGCCGTTGCCGCCGATCACCCCCACGATGCCGCCACGGGGCAGGTCGAAATTAACATCTTCCATGAGCAGGCGCTCACCAAAGGACTTGCTTACCGCTTCAGCGCGAACGACCAGGTCGCCAAGCCGTGGTCCCGGCGGGATCTGGATTTCCAACGAATCCTCGCGCGTATCCACCTGCTGGCCGGCTAACTCCTCGTAGCGCTTCAGGCGGGCTTTGCCTTTTGCCCGCCGTCCCGACGGGTTTAGCCGGACCCAACTCAGTTCCTGCTCCAGCAATTTGCGCCGCGAGCTGGCCTGTTTACTCTCGCGTTCCATCTGGGACTGTTTCTGCTCCAGCCAGCTCTCGTAATTGCCCTTGTAAGGATAGGCATGCCCGCCATCCAGCTCCAGGATCCAGCCGGTCACGTTGTTCAGGAAGTAGCGGTCGTGCGTCACCACCACCACCGTGCCCTTGAACTTCTGCAGATAGGCCTCGAGCCAGGCAACCGATTCCGCGTCAAGGTGATTGGTGGGTTCATCGAGCAACAGCGCGTCGGGGTTGGAAATAAGCAGACGGCACAGCGCCACCCGGCGCTTCTCGCCGCCGGAAAGCTTGGCCACCGAGGCCTCCCCCGGCGGCAGGCGCAGGGCATCCATGGCCAGTTCCACGTTATGATCCAGTTCCCAGAGATCATGCCGGTCAATCAGGTCCTGGAGCCGGCCCAGTTCGTTGTTGAGTTTCTCGACTTCCGCCGCCGCCGGCTTGGCGCCGAGCCGGTCGCAGGTTTCGTCATACTGCTTGATAATCGTGCGCTCACCGGCGATGCCCTCCTCGACAATCTCCGTTACAGTCTTGGCCGGGTCCAGTTGCGGCTCCTGGGGCAGGTGCCCCATCTTTATGCCTTTGGCCACATAGACATCACCCAGCACCTCTGTATCCAGGCCGCCGATAATTCTGAGCAGGGACGATTTGCCCGAGCCGTTGGCGCCGATAACGCCGATCTTGGCGCCGAAGTAGAACGCCAGGGTTATATCGTCCAGGACGTTCACGCGGTTGTACTGCTTCGTGACCCGCTGTAAGGTGAATATGTATTCGCCGGCCATGATAATGCCTATATTTCTTCCCCGGCAGTGTGGCGAGTTGGTTCGAAAAAGGCGGCGGCGATCTTGGGCCGTCTGCGGGTTTGCCGCGCTCGCATGGAATTAAGTCCAATGCTTCGCGCGGCGCACCCATATCCGACCCAAGCTTGCCTTGCTTTTTCGAAGTCCGCTCCGCGGACGCCCGAATTCGACACACGGTGACATCCGCCTTCGCTAAAAGCTACGGCGGATAAGTCGCTAACGCGGAAATCAACGGTTTCCGGTTCTTCAACTGAATGTCACGGGTTAGCATTCTTTATCCTTCAAGTCCAGCTCCCAGAATACGGCCCCTGGAAGGACCTTGTTATAGTACGGCTTGACACGTTTGAAACCTAACGACTCGTATAGTTTTATGGCTTCTTGAAGTCTATCCAGAGTAGCCAAACGTATTATTTCATACCCGAGTTTTTTTTTTACCTTCTTTGATAATATTTTCAGCCAATGCTCGGCCAATTCCTTGTCCTCTGAATGGAGGTCTGACAAAGAGTCGTTTCATCTCACATGCAACGTCATTGAATTTTCTCAGGGCAACACATCCCGCGATCATTTGGCCATTTCCAGCGATCAGTAATGCGCCCTCGGGCGGAGTGTATTTTCCAGGAAGCCCGGCCAATTCTTCCTCAAATTTCCCTTCAAAACTCAGGGCACTCTCCATCAGCTTTGCATATTCCCTGAAAAGACGCCTGACTTCCTCAATTTCACTTAACGTTCTTGGATAAGTGATTTTCATTTTGCCTTTGAGCTAACATTGACCACCGTTGTTTTATAGTATCCGATCAACTACCTGCGGAAAAAGCCATTTAATCCGCCGTAGCTTTTAGCGAAGGCGGATGCTACCGTGTGTCGAATTCGGGTGTCCGCGGCACGGACTTCGCAAAAGCAAGGCAATCCCGCTTAAGAGCGGGACAGGGCTTGGGCCGAATGCGGGTGCGCCGGACGCAGCGCTATACTCGTGTATGCGCAAGCGCGGGAAGCCCGCTCGTGCTGCGTAGCGAAGCTACTTCGCAGAGTAGCACAGACGGCCCAAGATCGCCGCCGTCTTTTGCGAACCGAATTCGATCACACTGCCCGGAGATAAACATCCATCACGGCTTGAAATCAAGCTTGCGCAGGCGGACGCTTTTCGGCGTGACCTCCACCAGTTCGTCGTCATTGATATAGGCGATGCAGGTATCCAGACTCATCAGGGTGGGTGGCGTGAGAATGATGTTCTCATCTGAACCGGCGGCGCGCATATTCGTGAGTTTCTTGCCTTTGGCCGGATTGACTACCAGGTCGTTGTCACGGCAATGCTCGCCGATAATCTGGCCGCGGTAGATGCGTTCGCCGGGGCCCATGAAGAGCCGGCCGCGATCCTGCAGGTTAAACAGCGCAAACGCCACGGTGGTGCAATCCTGCATGCTGATCAGCACGCCGTTGCGCCGGTTGCGCATCTCGCCAACATGGGGCCCGTAACCGAAAAAGATATAATTAAGCACACCCATGCCCTTGGTGTCGGACATGAATTCGCCCTTGAACCCGAACAGGCCGCGGGTCGGGATCTTGTAACGCAGGCGGACCATGTCCGCATTGCGGATCATTTCCAGCATCTGGCCCTTGCGTCCGCCCATTTTTTCGATCACGGTCCCCAGGTAGATTTCGGGCACGTCAATCGTCACCTCTTCGTAAGGTTCCAGTAATTCGCCGTTTTCTTCTTTCGTGATCACGTGCGGACAGGAAACCTGGAATTCGAACCCTTCGCGCCGCATCGTTTCCACTTTAATGGAGATATGCAGTTCGCCGCGCCCGGAGATCTTGAAGCCATTGCCCTCAGGCAGTTCCTCCACGTGCAAGGCGACATCACAGAGCGCTTCGCGCTGCAGGCGTTCAGCCAGGTGGATGCTGGTCGAAAATGTGCCTTCCTGGCCGGCAAAGGGAGAGTTGTTGGGCAGAAAATTCATGCTCACCGTGGGCGGATCCACCGGCAAAGGCGGCAGGGGACAGGGATTCTCCGGGTCGGTATAGGTGTCGCCAACCATCACGCTTTCGAGCCCCGCGATGGCTACAACGTCTCCCGCCTCGGCGGCAGCAGTTTCAACCTTGCGGTCGCGTTCGTAGCGATAAATCTTGGTAATGCGGGCGGCTTCATGTTTGCCATCGGTCGTGGCCAGCACCACGGGCATATTGGGGACCAGGCGCCCCGCCGTGATTTTGCCAATGCCCAGGCGACCGAGGAACGAGGAATGATCAATACTGGCCACCTGTAATTGGAGCGGCGCATCGGGCAAGCCTTTGGGAGGCGGGATGTATTTCAGGATGGCATCGAACAGGGGACGCATGTCCGTGCCGAAATTGTCCGGGTCCAGGCTGGCATGTCCATCGCGGGCCGAGGCGTAAACGACATGAAAATCGAGGATGCGGTTGGAGGCGCCCAGCGTTACAAAGAGATCGAAAACCTGGTCCACGACCCAGTGGGCGCGCGCCGCCGGTTTGTCAATCTTATTGATGACCAGGACAACCGGCAAATGACGCGCCAGGGCTTTTTTGAGTACGAAATAGGTCTGCGGCATGGGCCCTTCCTGGGCATCCACCAGTAAAAGAGCGCCGTCGGCCATTTGCAGGACCCGTTCGACTTCGCCGCCAAAATCGGCGTGGCCGGGCGTATCAATGATATTGATGGTATGGTCCTGGTAGCGGAAGGAGCCGTTTTTAGATCTGATCGTGATACCTCGCTCGCGTTCGAGATCGGAGCTATCCATCAGCCGCTCGGTAATCACCTCGTTGTCGCGGAACGAACCGCTCTGGCGCAGAAGCTTATCCACCAGCGTCGTTTTTCCATGGTCCACGTGCGCGATGATCGCAATATTTCTGATTGTGTCTGTGTGCATAATTCGTCTAACGCGGGCTGTGCCCGCCGTGTCACTACGCTTACGCTCCGCAAGCGGCGTGGCAACCCAAATATGCCGTTCTCCCGGCAGGGCAGTCTGTCAGCTTGCCCCCGCGCCCTGCGTAGCTCCTTGAGCGAAGCAGGGTCAAGGCGCACAGGTATTAGCAGAAAATCGGGCAGATGCAAGCCGTAGAATAAAAATGGTGTGGAAATATGGCTCGTTCAACGAGATATAAATCTAAAAATATTTTCAATTCCATTCTTTACAATCCCGAAGATTTTCATCCGTATTCCGCTGCAATCGCGGAAATCGGTTAAAACTAACGGGGGCTGCCGTGCGTGTCGCCTTCCTGTATTGCGTATGCGCTCGTGAGACCCTCCGTCAGGCTGAATAGCAACCAGAGCAAATAAAAGTCTGCCAACAAAGCCACCTCGCGTTCCGCTCAGAGCTTCAATGCCGCCGTTGATAACGCGAGGCAGATTGTGCTTGACTACATACAAAGATTGTATATGGTATTAGCGGAAAGAGAGGCAATCATGAGCACAGCAACGGTAAATATATCCTTTCAGGAAAGTCTGCTGGCGGACATAGACAAAATAGCAATGGTCGAATCCCGCTCACGCTCCGAACTTCTTCGGGAAGCCGTCCGACTCTACATTGATCGCAAACAACGATGGGACAAGATCTTTGCGTATGGAAGAGCTGTGGCCACGCACGGGAATCTGACCAAGGCGGACGTTGCTTCGGAGGTTCAGGCATATCGCCAACAAAAGGCCAGAAACCGATGAAGCGACAGCGCATCGTTCTGGACACGAACGTGCTTATCTCCGCGGTACTCTTCGGGGGTCCGCCACGAGATGTGCTGGAACTTGTCATCAGTGGGGCGATTGACTGTTCTCTGTCACTTCCCATTTTGGATGAAACCCGAGAGGTCCTTCGGCGTACGAAGTTCGGGTTTTCCCCGGAGCAGTCCTTTCAGCTTCTTGAGGAACTGCACGCTGCCTGCGACGTAATCAATCCCACCACACACGTCCAAGCCGTTGCCTCGGATCCGGACGACAACATGATCTTGGAGTGCGCCTTGGCATCGAACGCGGATGTTGTTGTTTCCGGGGATCATCACCTGCTCGACCTCATCGTGTTTCGTGGCATTTATATTGTCGCACCGTCCGATTATCTGAAAAAGATCGAAAACAAGACAAATTTGCCAAAGAGGTCCAGCGTACGTCGCGTTCCGCGCCACCGCTGACCCCCATCGTTCGACCAAAGGGTGATTCACCATGATGTCAGACCGCGATTGGATTCAGCGCACCATTGAGCACAGGGAGACGGATGCGGTTCCTTATAATTTCATGTTCTCACCTCCTGCAAAACGTGTTGCCGAGGAGCACTATGGGGAGGATCTCGAAGAGCGTCTTTCCCTGCCCCTTCGCATGAGCGGACCTAAGTCCATAAAACCGCTTTACGCCGATACGTATATCTTCAATAGCCCCCATGTTTCCTGGCCAGATCAACCGCCAGCCGATAGGATTCAAAACTCACGGTCGGCGGCACGGAATGGTCGCTGTGGAAAATGTAGCCCCCGCCTTCCTTGGCAACCATGACTTTTGAAACCACTTCCGCTTCTATCTCCCGGGCAATGCCGCGCGCCAGAACATCCATGTTGATGTTCCCGAAAAAAGCAATGTCGCTTCCGTATTCTTTTTTTAATTTTCTCACGTCGTTGCCGGCCCTGGCTTCCAGCGGCTGGATGCAGTCAAAACCC